>JAAYQY010000433.1 GCA_012519125.1 Spirochaetales bacterium | reverse complement strand
TTCGGGTGTGGGCAGGATCACTTTTTTCCTCGCGCTTGGTTTTTGGGCCTGCACTTTCCTTCACATCCTCACTCTTTGGTTTAGGCATGAAGGACTCAATGATCAGGATCTCATCACAGCAGTTGTTGAAGATGGGTTTGTCGCTGACCATCTCCTTGGTTACCAGATACACTTCTTTCCCGTATTTGCGTAGTGCTTCCATGATGACGGTGAAGTCGCTGTCGCTGGTGATGAAGACATACCGGTCTATCACCGGGGTGTTGATGATGATGGTCTCAAGCGCCTCCAAACTGATGATCAGATCGGCCCGATTCTTGAAATTTGTGGTGATCGAAGGAGTGTCACGGATGGTGAAATTGTACTCGGCGAGCTGTTTCTCGAGCTTTTTGATGGACTTGG
Organism: Spirochaetales bacterium; assembly: GCA_012519125.1. GTDB lineage: Bacteria > Spirochaetota > Spirochaetia > Sphaerochaetales > Sphaerochaetaceae > Sphaerochaeta. Next base: position 9,118 of record JAAYQY010000433.1, on the reverse strand, counting down.
AATTTCCACAAGCCATCTTGATGACGAAGATGTTCTCCTCTTCAGGACTGTCGTTATGCTTGAGCGTGAGTTCCTCAAAGAGCATCTTTAGGTCCAGTCCCGAAGGGATGTTCTCCAAGTCGATGTAAATGGCATTGTTTTTTCTTCTCATGGATGACCCTCTTTGCTTACTATACTACACCTTCGGGCAGGCCGAAAGTGTGAAGTAGGGAAGAAGCTCGTCTTAAAAGGGTACTTTTGTCATGAAATGGAGCTGGTTTTTGTGAGTTGGATGGGTAAAGCTGAGCGATTGGGCATGGAGATGCAGTCTGGTTTCCATTCCCGTCCCATAGAGGCGATCTCCCAGTATGGGCAGCCCAAGTCCTTTTGGATGGGAGCTGTGCAGACGCAGTTGGTGAGTTCTGCCGCTGTGCGGGGTGAATGCCACTCGAGTGACAAGCCTCCCGTTGTCCAATCTCTCTACTGCGAGGCGCTTATAGCTTGTGGTGCCCCATTTGCCCTGCAATTCGTCGTAGACTTGGTGGGGTCGATTTTCCACATCGAGGCGGAACGGGAGGGTGATGACTCCCGATTCTGAGGAGAGTACACCCTCCAGCAGTGCTACATACTGCTTTTCCACCAACTGATGCTGAAACTGCAGAGAGAGGGCTCGATGTGCCTGCTTGGTCAGGGCAAGGACCAGGAGGCCCGAGGTGTCCATATCCAGCCGATGGGCAGCACACTGAAGGGGAGCCTGGGGGAAGAGGGCTCTTACCCTGCTCTCCACGCAATCCTGTTTCTCTTCCCCTCTGCCTGGGACCGAAAGCAGGTGAGCTGGTTTGTTCACCACCACCACCTCCTCATCCTGATAGACGATGTCCAGGCCGAGCATCCGCTCAAGGATCGGCTTGCACTTTTCATCACAGGGGCCATAGAACTTCAGATGGGTCCGCTTGTGGTCGGCGGTTTCATTTCCGAAGAAGAATTCGGCCATGCTCACAGGGCGCATGCAGTGCGAAAAGGCATACGCAAGCAACTTGATCGCACAACAGTCCCCGCTTCCGGTGGGAATCTTTCCATCCGGAAAACAGTCGAAGAGGCTGACCGCATTGCCGGTGATGGTCGGGATCCTATAGAGGGAGTAGTAGGCTTGGAGGGCTTTGCGTGAGAGCTCTGAGCGGGTGCGTGACAACGCGCTCTTTTTTTTCTCATCCTGCTCTTGGAGCATGGCCTTCCCCAACTCCTTGATTTGGGGGTCGAAGGTGCGTTCGTACTGAAGAAAAGCATCATCATCAACGAGATGTCCTACCCAGCCTTTCAGGTTTCTCCTGCCTAGGCAACTTCCGCTGAAAGCCTTGAGCAAAACCTCATTGCCTTCCCGGTCGATGGCGACAAGAACCCCGAACATCGCACCCCCCTTGGCAGCGAAGAAGCCTTCGATGCCCAATGAGCCTTCTGCATCGAAGTCCACCACAGAGGTGGTGAGAAGCAGATGCTGCAGTACTCGTGCATGCATTTGGGCCTTGTGTTCGCTCAGGGGAGGATTCATGTTCCCTATACTACGCAAAGAGCTGGACTGGTGCAAGCTTGGCCTTGGCAAAGGCTATCGGCTATGGCAATATGAATCCAAGGAACAGGCAATGAAACCAACGTTGGAACTTGATATGTTTTCGGTGGTCCTGATGCTATTTGCAATCATCCTCGCCTACAGGAGTGTGAGTACCAACCCTCGCAATCGGTGGTACATACTCTCTTGCCTCTCCTTGCTGCTCGTACTTGGAACTGAGTTGTTCGCCTACCAGGTTGATGATGTGGGAGTGTCGAGCCAGATTTTCTTCCATCGGTTCACCAATGTGCTCGGTTTTTCCCTCTCCCCTGTGGTGTGCTACTTCCTCTTGCACTTCATCGGCTATTCGCACTATCAAAAGCGAAGCCGGCTACTCTTGCTGCCTCTCATTGCCAATGCTTTGCTCAGTGGCATCAGCTACCATACCGGTTGGTTCTTCTCCGTCGATGCCTTGAACATCTACCGCCGTGGACCATTTTTCTTCGTTTCGGCGGTGATCACCCTCTTCTACTACTTTCTCTGCATTCTCCACCTCATCAAGACGCTCAAGCGGTATGAGGCTTCTGACCGGCCCCTGCTTTTGTGCATCCTCATCGTTCCTCTCATCGGGTTTGCAGCGCAGATGATTTGGCCTTGGGTGCTTACCTTGTGGCCGGGAATCGCTCTCTCGCTGCTCCTTTTCTATCTCATTTTCCAAGAGCAGCGGTACTCCATCGATGCCTTGACAGGACTGCGCAACCGGTCAATATTCATGCGGGACCTCTCCGACTTGCAGCACAGTTGCAAAGGTCCGGCGACGCTCGTGGTCCTTGATGTGAACAACCTGAAAAAGACCAATGATACGTATGGACACAAGAGCGGGGATGAACTGTTGGTGCTGGCCTCTGCTCTTGTGGAGCGATGCTTCCGCTCGATCGGAAAGGTCTATCGTGTGGGAGGTGATGAGTTTGCCGTCATCAGCGTAAGGCCACTCTCCGAAAGCATCGAGAAAGCGCTCGCATTGCTCGATGAACAGATGGAACTGGCTAACAAGACGAGAGCTATTCCTCTTTCTCTTGCCATGGGAAGTGCCTCCTGTGAGTCTTGCATAGACAATATATTCAACACCTATGTTGCATCAGACAATGCAATGTATTGCAACAAGAAAGCGATGAAGGAGGTGGCTGGGGATGGATGAGCGTGTACAGTATGCCTATCTGAGTGTTCCTGCCTTCCAGAAGCGACTGGCAGAACATCCTGTTGGGTATCTGCCCTTGGGGACCTTGGAGTGGCATGGGCTGCACAATGTGCTTGGCAGTGACTCCTTGCAAGCCGAAGGCTTGTTTCTTCGTGCTGCACGAAGGTTCGGTGGCATTGTGTTTCCCCCACTCTTTGTGGGACCCGACCGGACAGAGGATGCTGGTGATGGCAACCAACTGATCGGGATGGACAGCTCCGATGCGACACGACCCCACCAACAGCTTCCGGGCAGTTGCTATTGGGTTTCCAAGGGGCTTTTTCTCTCTTTGCTTGAGTCAATTGTCGCCCAAGCCAAGCGAGCAGGGTTCATCTGCCTTCTTGCTGATGGGCATGGTCCCAGCCGCAAGGCCTGGGCTGAGATGGCCCCGCTTTGGGAGAAGCAGTATGATATCATCCTGCTCTCCTCTGTCAATGACTTCGATCCTCTTACCTATCTGACCCAAAATGATCATGCGGGGAAAATCGAGACTTCGACCATGATGGCCCTCCACCCCGAGCTGGTGGACCTTTCCCGTCTCGATCCAGAATCCTGGCCGCTCGGGGTGAAGGGCGAAGACCCCCGCACCAGCAGCATTGCCTGGGGCGAGTACCTGATTGAGACCACGGTGCAATCCATCGGAAGGAAATTGCAGGAGTTGGGTTTGTAGGATTATGTAAGCTGCTCAGCCGGTTTTGTCATGGCTCGTACTACGCATCCATGCGACGCTGCATCCATCAACTTGGAAAGGAGCATTTGGCATGGAAATTCAGTGTACTTCCATTGGGACGGTTTCGCATGAAGGGGGATACTCCCTTCTCATTGAACACGCCTATCGCAAGGGGCTTGTTGGGCTTGAGGGGTTTGGGCATGTACAGGTTCTCTGGTTTGCAGACAAGATAGGAAATGCAGGGAGCAAATACGTGTTGTTTGAAAAGCCCTACACCAAGGGTCCGGCCCAGATCGGGGTGTTCGCAACCCGTTCTCCCTATCGGCCGAACAGCCTGTGCATCAGTGTGGCCCAGCTTATCTGTGTAGATCCAGAACGGGGAAGGGTTGAGTTGGCTTGGATTGATGCTGAGCCTGGGACTCCGATTTTCGACATCAAGCCGTATCATGGTAGTGAGGACCGTGTAAGGGATCTCGTCATGCCATCTTGGTGCGACCATTGGCCCCGCTATCTGGAAGAGAGCGAGGCGTTCAACTGGGAAGAGGAGTTTGCGTTCTGAGAGGGATGTAGATTTCGATCAGCTGTTCACCCTCGGGATACCGCTGGAACTCCCAGTTGCCCAATGGCTGCATCTCGCTATGGGCAAAGTAAGTGCCGTAGATGTACTGGTAGGTTTTGGGGATGCTCGTCACATCTTGGTCGTGAATGAAGCGTACATAGCGACAGGGTGGGATGCTTCTCAAAGAGAACAGGGGATTTTGCTCACTCTCTTTCTCGACTGGGACTGCACAGAGGACACTCATGCCGTCCGAGGCCTCTTCCAGCCAAGCTGAGTATTGGTAACTGGCCTTGTCAGCTGGATGGGGGAGTATCAGGTGCTGATGCTTTGCGAACTGCTGCCAAATCGTGTGGAAAGAGCGGGTTTCGGGTCCGAGAAAGAAACTAAGGCCACAGAGCATAAACCCATCAAGTTGCACTTCTTCACCCAACAGTTGCTGCGCTTCCTCCTTTCTGGCAGGATGGATGCGCTCTTGCAGTTCACTTCGTTGCAGACCTTGTTTTCGTACCATACTTGGGCTCTTGCCAAACTTGCGTTTACAGCAGCGGTAGAAGGTTTCATAGTCCTCAAAGCCATAGAGAGGGAGCAGGTCCGCATAAGTGCTTTCATCAGTGAGGGCTTGAAGGATCAAAGCAGTTAGTTGTCTTGCCTGAAGATACTCCTTGAGCTTGAGATTGGTATGGGATGAGAAGAGCCTTGAGAAGTGATGGGGACTGTATCCGCTTACCTGTGCAAGTGACTGCACACTGGTTAGGGGATGTTCCCCGCCGAGGCTTTGCTCAAACCGACTGAGGGTTTGTACGAGATTGTCATATCCATCCATGGGAAAAGATTATCACACATGCTATGGTTCTTCCATGAGGAAAATACCCCTGCTGGTCAGTTCATGTTTGCTGGGCGCTCCCTGTCGCTACAATGGGAGTTCAGTCCCTTTCTCACTGGCAGGGAAGGTGCTGCAAACCTTTGAGGTAATTGCTGTCTGTCCTGAACAGTTGGGAGGTTTGCCCACACCGCGCCCACCCTCTGAGAAGGTGGGCAACAAGGTAATCACCCAAGCAGGCAGTGATGTAACCAAGGCCTTTGAGGAGGGTGCTCGGATTGCCTTGGAGAAAGCAAGGCGAACGGGGTGCACCACCGCTCTCTTGATGGAGCGCAGTCCCTCCTGCGGCCTTGGCATGATCTACGATGGCAGCTTTTCCTCACATCTCATCCCTGGCAACGGTGTCTTCGCCCAATTGCTTGAGGATGAGGGGTTCACCATCCTCACTCCCAAGACAATCGGGGGTTCTTTGCCTTCTTAGCTCTGGGCGTACGCTCTTGCCCGTTTCAATGCTTGGGTGACCTTTTCCCAATCCTGAGTATCTTGGAACATCCAGCTGCCGGTCATTCCCAGCACATGGGGATTGGCCAGGTAGTGGGCAGTCACTGCTTCATCGATGTGTCCAGCAACAAAGAAGGAGAAATCCCCCTCTTGTGCCATCCTATCGATGAATGCAAGACCCCCGAGCTCTTCTACAGGATAACAGCCAAGCACATCAAGATTCCACTGCTTGGCGAGGGTTGCTTGTGTGGTTACCGGATAGATTGGAATCGACCGGCTCTGGCAGAGCCCGATCATCTGCTCATCAAAGCAGGGTGAGAAGAGGAAGGCAGCCCCGTTGTCCAAAGCCTGAAGTGCTTGTGCATAGGTCTGTACGTTCCCACCCCCTGCAAGGATATCCCCTTGCATAGCGAGGTAGCGCAAGAGTTCAAACCCTCCATCTTGCTGTACCGATACGTTGACAGCTCCCACGCCGCTGGTGCGCAGTGCTTTTGCAAGCTCCGGTCCAGCATCCTTGGGAAAGGCCTTTGCCATGGGTATGCAGCGAATCTTGGCCAATATCTGGGTGGTCTTGTCCATCTTTCGTTCCTCCTGATTCTTTCAGTTTACTTGGTTTGTGCCATCCAGTCGACCAGAAAATAGTAGAGGATGAAGATGATGCTGCTGATCGTCCAGGTGACAGGATAGGCCCAGAACACCACACGGACATCCAGAAAGAGTGAAAGCCCGACCTGGATGAAAATGATGCGGAATACACACCAGATTGCAAGCATGACGCTCATCGGTACGATGGATCTTCCTGCCCCACGGAAGATGCCGGTCATGACGTGGCTGAGTGCGAGAGCCCACATGAAGAAGCTGGAAATCTTTGCTTTCTCAATGCCGATGGCAATGACGGCAGGATCTCGGCTGAACAGGCTGATCAAAGGATATGCTCCGAAATAGAGCAACAGGCCGATGGACTCGGCTAAAATCATGGCGAAGAGAGCCCCGAACCGTGCGGCTTTGCGAACCCGCACATACTCTCTTGCCCCAAGATTCTGTCCGGTGAAGGTTGTCAGGGCGAGAGCGAAAGCGGTGATGGGGATGAATGCGAAGCCTTGGATGCGCATGAAAGCACCATTGCCTGCCATGGCATCAGCACCAAAGAGATTGATGGAAGCTTGTAAGATGACATTTGCGAAAGACGTCACCGAATTCTGGATCCCCGAGGGGATGCCAAGCCTGAGGACTCGTTTCAAGAGATACGGATGGAATTTGATGGAACGCACCCTCACCCTGACCAAGTCCTTGGTGGTGAACAAGAGGCGGAAACAGAGGATTGCACTGACTCCTTGGGAGATGACCGTGGCATAGGCAGTCCCCGCAATACCAAGATGGAAAACCCCGACGAAAACCAAATCAAGGATGATGTTCAGGATTGCCGCGACAACCAGGTAGTAGAGTGGGTGCTTGCTGTCTCCCACTGCTTGCAGGATTCCGCTGGCAGTGTTGTAGAGCACCAGGGTGCTGATCCCCAAAAAGTAGATGCGTACATAGCGGGACGCATCGTCGTAAACTTCGACAGGGGTCTGCATCCAGGTAAGGATGAGCGGGGTGAGATAGTATCCCAGGATGGTGAGCAAAACGCTGCTGGCGATGCCGAAGGCTACCGAGGTATGGACTGCCTTTCCGACTTCTTCCTTGTTCCCTTCCCCAAACGAGGTGGAGATCACCACCCCGGCCCCCACAAAGATTCCCTGGAAGAGACCGACAAGCAGCATGGTCAGGCTTGCAATGGAGGAGATGGCAGCCAAGGCCTCTTTGCCGACAAAGTTGCCGACTACCAGTGAGTCGGTGGTATGGTAGAGTTGCTGGAACAGATTGCCAAGAAAAATGGGAATTGCAAAGGAGAGGAGGTTCCTTTGTATTGAGCCCTTGGTCATGAGTGTTACATGCGTTCCCATATGGTCTTGTACTCTAGTCCATCAAGGCCATTCATGCAATCCACAATGCAGATAAGAAATGCTGAATATTTGTGCTGGCATGTATGGAAGTTTTGGCTATATACTAGCATATACGTACTAGTTCATTACTCATCAACCCGGTTGCATCAAGGTGTTTGCTGTAGAATTTGGTTTTCTGAGAAGGGAGATGCTGTTTGAAACGAAAGATATTGGTTGTGGGATTATCATCCCAGGACACCAGAGCGATGCATGCCCTCTTGGATGCAACCTATTGGCTGACCTCAATTGAACCTGATGAGGTCTTGCACCACTTGTATACTTCCGATGGTATCGATCTGGTCATTCTTGATGAGGCAGTTCTTTCAGAGAAACTCCTTGCCTCCTTGCTGTGTGAAGAGATCTCAGCAAAGCTTCCTTTTTGGGTATACGGGTCTGAAGATCTTCCGTTTGTCTGTCAGCTGACAAAACCCTTGCAATCGGGTGAGCTCGTGGACCGGCTCGAGCAACTCTTCGGCCAGCCTGATCAGCATACGCTTGAAGAGCGGCTGGAAGAACAGACCTCTCTTTTCAATGCCATCTTCTGGCAAGCTCCCATGGGAATCACCATCTCTCATGGGAAGAGCCCTGCAGCAGGGCACATAAGCGAACTATTCAATGTTAATCCCAAGTTCGAAGCAATCACCGGCAGAACCAAGGAAGAGCTGATGGAGCTGGGTTGGGCGAGCATCACGCATCCTGACGATCTTGTGCAGGATATGAAGCTGTTCTCTCAGCTGCAGGACGGAGAGATACCCAGCTATTCCATGGAGAAACGATACCTCAAGCCCGATGGCTCCTATGTCTGGGTTGATATGGTTGTTGCCCCGCTCAACCTTGCGAACGGGCATGATTACAATCATAGTTGTCTCGTGCAGGACATCACCAAACGTAAAGAGATCGAGCACTCGCTCAAGGAAAGTGAACGCAGCAAGTCAGTCTTGCTCTCCCACCTTCCCGGGATGGCCTATCGATGCAAATATGACCAAGAGTGGACCATGCTCTTCGTCTCAGAAGGGTGCAGGGACCTCACCGGGTATGAACCAGACAGTCTTCTGGCCAACCGTGACATCAGCTTCAACGACCTTATTGTCGACTCCTATCATGAGGAGATCAACAGGGAGTGGAAACGTACTCTTGCCCTTCATGAACCTTTCCGTTACGAGTATGAGATCATCACCAGCTTAGGTGAGCGCAAATGGATCTGGGAGATGGGACAAGGTGTCTATGACGAAGAGGGGAGAGTGCAAGCTCTGGAAGGCATCATCCTCGACATCTCCGAACGTAAGCGAATCGAACATGAACTGACCTACTTGAATGAGCATGACAGTTGGACAGGATTGTTCAACAGAACCCATCTTGAAGCGCTCTTGCGTTCTGATGCAGAGCGACATCTTGGGCTCAAGCGCAGCCTTGTGACGGTGAACATCAGCGCCCTCCATGCATCAAGCCTTACCTACGGACATCAGTACGCCCAGGAGATTCTCAAGCGCGTTGCCACCAGTCTGGAGGCACTTTGCAGGGAAGACTGTACGCTCTGCAAAACACACGAGTATCGATTCACCTACTATGTGAAGTGTTGCCGGACCAGGGACCAGCTCCAAGCGTTCTGCAGGGAGATATCCCAACTGCTTGAGAGTCTTTTGACTGTGGAAGGCATCGGTTGGGGAATCGGGGTGGTGGAAATTGACTCCTCCAATGCCAGATATGTTGATCAGCTGCTGCGCAATGTCCTGGTAGCCTCAGAGAAAGCACATACGCTCTGGGGTAGCGAGACCCCCTTCTGTTTCTTTGACAAGGAGATGGAACAGCAGATGTTCCGCG
>JAAYQY010000432.1 GCA_012519125.1 Spirochaetales bacterium | reverse complement strand
TCTTGGCTGAGTGCCTGCTCTCCATGAACCGTCTCTGCCTCGAGCACTCCCTTCCCTTGTATGAGTCGAACCCCATCCACCAGCTGCGCGGAAGTGCCCTTGGGACCAAGAGCGAGGTCCTGGAGATGGTCGACTCCTACATCAACACCCACCTGGGATCATCCTTCAGTCTCCAGCAGATGGCCCAGGAGTGCGGCTACAACCAGGACTACCTCTACCGGGTGATCAAGAAGCAGACCGGCTTGTCTGCGATCAAGTACATCAACTTGGTGAAGTTCGAGCACTCCCTCTCCCTGATCCAGAACACCGAGCTCTCCCTCAGCGAGGTCGGCTGGCGCCTGGGCTTTGAGAACCTGCAATACTTCTCCCGTTTCTTCAAGATGCATGGGGGCATCTCCCCTTCGGAGTATATCTCCAAGGTCCGGCATACTACTCGTACTGACTATTGACCTACGAAAAAGGATAAATTCCATTGGGTTTCTGCCAACGACAACTGCTCGGTTTGGTCGTATACTTCTGTGCAAACAGCGAATGAATGGGAGTATGAACCATGGAAAAGAAGCGGTATGCCCAGGTCGGGACCGGTGGTCGGGCCCGGATGTTTTACGAGGCGATCGCCACACGATATCAACAGAGCAGCAGCTTGGTGGCCTTCTGCGACATGAGCCGCAAGCGGATGGAGTATGCCAACACCTTCCTTGTCACGCAGTGCGCTCATCTGCCTGTTCCTACCTACCACAGCAGCGAATTTGCCCGGATGATTGAGGAGACCAAGCCCGATGTGGTCATTGTCACCACCGTCGACCGAACCCATGACGAGTACATCATCAAGGCGATGGAGATGGGCTGTGATGTTATCTGCGAAAAGCCCATCACCATCGACAGCGAAAAGGCCCAGGCCATCCTTGATGCACAGAAACGGACAGGCAGAAGCATCCGGGTGGCGTTCAATTACCGCTATGCCCCGCATCACTCCAAGATCCGCTCCCTCATTGCCGATGGGACCATCGGGTCGGTCTTCTCCGTGCACTTCGAGTGGTTGCTCAATACCCAGCATGGTGCCGACTACTATCGTCGCTGGCACCGCAACAAGCTCAACAGCGGCGGCCTTCTGGTCCATAAGTCGACCCACCACTTCGACCTGGTCAATTTCTGGCTCGATACCCAGCCCAAGACGGTGTTTGCCTTCGGCGCGCTGAACTTCTATGGGCAGGCTGCTGCCCAGAAGCGCGGGGTGACCGATTTCTACTACCGCTGCCATGGCAGCGAGAAAGCCAAGGACGACCCCTTTGCCATCGACCTGGAGAGCAATCCCACGCTCAAGGGGCTCTATCTTGATGCAGAAGAGGAGAGCGGCTACATCCGTGACCGCTCGGTCTTCAGTGATGATATCAGCATCGAGGACACGATGTCTGTCCTGGTCAAGTACAAGAGCGGGGCGATGATGAGCTACAGCCTCAACACCTACCTGCCCTGGGAGGGCTTCAATGTGGCGATCAACGGCAGCAAGGGCCGCATCGAGTACTCAGCCTTGGAGAAACCCTACATCAATGCCGGGGGAAAGATGTGCGATGAGGGGGCGACGGTGTTTCACAAGATCCGCGTCTGCCCGCTGCTCGACACCCCCTACGAGGTGGAGATCGAGACAAAGAGCGGAGGCCATGGCGGAGGAGACCCCACCATGCTCGATGACATCTTCCTCCCCGATCCTCCCTTCGATCCGCTGAAGCGGAAAGCTGACCATACCGATGGGTTGCGTTCCATCCTGACCGGAATTGCGGCGAACAAGTCTATCGCCAGCTCGCTTCCGGTTGATGTCGATTCCCTGCTCACCTGGTAGTACCGCCCCAAGGAGTTGCTTGTGTACGAACATATCTTGCTTCATGAGGACTTTTCCTCCTTTCCCCTCGGCCCTTTCCCGTATGACCGGGAGCACTCTGCCATGGGAGAGTACCACTGCTATCCCAATCCCGGGTACACCGGCCTCTGGTACGACCCCATCGCCAACTATACCTACAAGGGTCCTACCTGGCTGGTGACCAACCCTCTCCTGGACGGCAGTCATCGGATGGAGCTTTCCCGCATCCAGGAGCCGGTTGAGAAGGGGACGCTGCCCACCTTGGTGGCAGGGGATGTGGCATGGCAGGACTACCGCCTGGAAGTCTCGTTGCGTCCGCTTTCCAAGGACCTGTTCAGCGGTATCCTGTTCCGCTACCAGTCCAGTCTGCACCACTATGGTCTCTTTTTTACCGCAGGGGGGCTTGAGGTGCAGAGCGTGGAGCTCTTGGAGCGTACAACCCTCAAGAAGATTGCTCTCTCCTGGTCGACCGAAGGTTTGCAGCAGGTGGCCATCATCGTCCAAGGTGCTGCAATACGGGTGGAGTACGAAGGGAGGGAAGTGCTCTCCTTGCTGGACAAGCGCTATGGCAACGGGTGCATCGCCCTCTGTGGCTGCATGCCCACCCAATATGCTTCGCTTGTGGTGCGCGCAACCAGCTATGAGGTTCAGCGGTTGGCTGAATTGAAACAGATACAGCAACAGCGCATTGCAAAGAAACAGGAATCCTTGCCGAAGATGCGCCTTGCGCGCACCATCGACCTCAAGGACTTTGGGGCGGGAAGACAGATCCGCTTCGGCCACCTCGGGGGAACGGATGAGCTGTTCTTCGTCATGGCACAGAACCAGAGAAGGGTGTACAAGGATCGCTATCCGGTGATCAGCTGCCTGACTGCCGTCAGCCTTGAGACGGGAAAGGTGCTCTGGCAGCTGGGAGAGCCTCGCGATGACGAGGAGGTTGAGCAGCTCACCACCGATCTTCCCTTCCAGATCTACGACATCGACGGGGATGGCTGTGATGAGGTCATCGCCAGCTGGGATTTCAAGCTCTTCATCCTTGAGGGGGAGACCGGAAAAGTCAAACGACAGATGGATACTCCGC
>JAAYQY010000431.1 GCA_012519125.1 Spirochaetales bacterium | reverse complement strand
CGCAATGAGAGCAATAGGCACAGTCTCTCATACCCTGTCTGGTCCTGTACAAAGGCGTGGATAACCTCACCTTGCTCGGTGAGAGCAGCAGCACAGATAAGGTCAATCCCCACACTCTGGGCTTCTTCTCTGCAGGCAGGATAGCCATAGAGATTGTCCAAGTCGGTGATGGCAACCCTTGATACCCCTTCCTTCTTCAGGCGTGCAAACAGGCGTTCTATCCCTACCGGGCCCCATTGGAGGGAGTAGGCTGTGTAGAGGCCAAGTCTAGTGTGCATGGCAAAGCGCCGTCGCATGGCAAAGGATTGCCGGCCCGAACTTGGTTCGCACCCGGTCCACTGCACCTTGCAAGGAAGAAGCGCGTTCCAACTGGGTGGGGATGAAGAGATCGCTCTGGCCCAAGGCCGGATGGAGGTCGGAGAGCCTGAGGGTGAAGGCCAGCAGGCTGACCCTTCGGTTTGCAGCCTGCAGGGCAACCTCCCAGAGAACCCGTTCGATATCTTGGTCGAGGATCCACTGCTCCTTGGTTCTCTTGGATGCCTCACTGCTTCTTCCATCACTCCAAGAGAGGGTGAGATGGATGAGAGAGCACCCAAAATTCTCACTACGCATCTGTAAGGAGGCATCTTCCGCTGCACTGACCAAGGCTGCCTTGAGGGATGCATGGTCGAGTATCGGTTCGGCAAAGCTGACCTTGCGGATGACCTGCCGCTGCTTTGCCAAGCTTGGACCGAGCGAAGAGCGGTCGAGGCCTCTGGCTGCATCGCGCAGCGCAAGCCCTTTCTTGCCCAGAAAAGCGATGGTCTGTTCGTCATCGAGTTGGGCAAGCTGCCCGATCTGGGTGATGCCGGCAACACGAAGCAGGGATGAGATGGCCTGGCCAACCCCGCTGAGCAGGCTGATATCCTGGGAAGCAAGGAAGGAGGCCTCTTCTCCCTCCCTGATCTGGGCCAGGCCGAAAGGACGGATGGTTCTTGTCCCGATTTTCGCAACCAGCTTGTTGGATGCGACTGCCACCGCCCCATCAAGCCCGATGCGTTCGCGGATTTCCTTGCGGATGCGCACGGCACTATCAACCGCAGGTCCGAAAAGACGGGTTGTTCCGCTCATGTCCAAGTACACATGGCCCCCTTTGTCACACTGAAAGTGGGGAGTATAGGTCTGTACGACTGAGGTGATGATCTGTTCAGCCTTGTTTGTTGCCTGTACATCAGGAGGCAGGATTTGTAGTGAAGGGAGCATCCTCTCTGCCAAGCTTACCGGCATACCGACCCGGATGCCCTCATCCCATGCCCTCCGTGAGGGGTTGAGAATGACTCTGCGCGCAGATCCTTCCAAGGCGATGGCAAAGGCCTTGTCTGCAAGCTGGGGATCCTTGGCAACGGCAACCGCCGCAGCGAAATCGGTCACATTGAGATGGATGATGCTTGCACGGTCGTTTTGCATGCACCCCCCTTGTCCTGGGCAAGCAGCTGACTCAGCCTTCGGGCGTTGATGACTGCTTGGGCTCTGCGATGGTTGTTGAAATAGACCAAGACGGTATCGGCTCCCACCGCAAGGGAGCGTATCCTCTCCAAGAGCGCTGCCAGTTCCTTGTCACTGTACAGATAGTCGTACCGGCTTGCCGCATCGGAGCCCCACCATGTTTCCTTGTTTCTCCCATGGAGTCTCAGGTAGGCAAGGGGTGCGGTCAGGACATCCATGACCGGAGGGTTCCCACTGACCGAAGGAAGGTCGAGGGAAGCAAAGGCCACCTTGCGCTCCCTGAGCGAATCGAGGGTCCTGTTGTTGTACCAATTGCCATTGCGGAACTCCACCACCAGCGGAAGAGGAGAGAGCACCCGTAACAGGGAGTCGAGGTACCGTCTTCTCTCCGGTTCATAGTGGAAGGATGAGGGAAACTGCAGAAGCACTGCTTCCAGCACTGTGGCTGCAAGCAAAGGCTCAAGCGAGCGGCGAAAGAGTGTGGCTTGCTCCCTCCAGTGTTCTGGTTCAATGGTATGGGTAAGGCTTTGGTGGGCCTTGATGGAGAAGAGCAGGGAAGGGGCGCTCTGATGCATCAGCGCAAGCTGGGTTGCCTCAGGCATGCGATAGTAGCTGAAGTTCAGTTCGACGGTGGGAAAGTGCTGTGCATAGTGGGCAAGGTACTCCTCGCTCTTGGTCCCTTGGGGATATACCGGACCGACCCATTCCGTATAGCTGTAGCCTGATGTGCCGATCAATATCGTACTCATACCTCAGATATACTATATAAATGTTAAGTAATCAAGAGGAACCTACTGCCCGGTTCCTTCCCTGCTGCTTGGCTTGGTAGAGGTAGGCATCGGCCTGTTTGACAAATAACTCGACTGAGTTGAGCTGTGCAGTGTAGCAGGCATACCCGACACTGATGGACATGGGTCCCAAGTCTTTCCCTGCATGCAAAAGCGTAAGGCTATGCACCTGCTCAACAAGTTCTTGGCAGATTTCGTCCAGCTTTTTCTGCTCCAAGTGGGGGAGCAGGATGGCAAACTCATCTCCTCCGTAGCGGCAGATGGTCGAAGAGAGATTGAAGTAGGCGAGCATCATGTGAGCAAGCTTGGCCAGCACAAAGTCTCCCGCATCATGGCCGTTCTGGTCGTTGAAACCCTTGAAGTGGTCGATGTCCAAGAGAATGATGCCCCAAGGTGAGCGATCACTTTGATTCCTCGTGAGTTTGTTTGAGAGGGTCTCCTCAAAGTACCGGCGGTTGAAAAGTCCGGTGAGGTGGTCTCGTATGGCACTTTCATTGAGCTGACGCATCTGGGTTTTGATCAGGTAGTTTGCGATCATGCTCAAGAGGGAAACAAGGAGGACGAAGAAAAAGAAACTGGGCCAATTCTGGAGTTGCAACGTTGCAGATGAGGCAACCAATACAGCCAGCAGGGTGAATTGGATGACGGCAAGCACAATGGTGACAAGAGAGGGGAGAAAGAGGCTGGAGAGTATGATGGTGATGGTCACATAGCAAAGGGGGAAGAAGTCTACAATGCCTGCATGAAGATTGATCAGGATGGAGGGCCACGTTCCAGTCAAGGCAAGAGCCACCGTCAGGTAGGCGGAGAGCAAATATCGGTTTTTGTGTTGGGCAATCATCGCTGAGATCAGCATGATAAGCAGAGCTCCCAATAGCAGAAGGTAGGCAAACCTGTCGGGTGAAGGAAAGGAGAGAGGGGCCAGCGAAAGGACGAATGCAACCGCAATCATGATGAGCATCATTGGGTGCATCAGTCGCAAAAGTCTTATGCGTAGGTCGGTGCGCGTCTCATCCATGAACAACCTCAGATGGATGTAGTGTAGCACGGCAGAGGGGATGTTCCAAGATATCCCATAGGAGAGCTCCTAGTAAGATTAATTCTCAATAATAGGTGAAACTCTTTGTATTTGGAAGAGATGCATGCGATACTAAGATATACGCAAATCAACAAGGAGGGCCCTATGGCAGACAGAGATGGACGAGATGAGACAAAGAAGAAACCATTGACTTCAATCAGTGGACGACCCATTGCCCAGAACGAGAATATTCAGACTGCAGGCAAGCGGGGGCCTGTAACGCTTCAGGATACTTGGTATTTGGAGAAAATGGCGCATTTCGACCGAGAGGTCATTCCCGAGCGTCGCATGCATGCGAAAGGCAGTGGAGCGTTTGGTACCTTCACCGTAACCCATGACATCACCAAGTGGACCAAAGCTTCGCTCTTTTCGAAGGTGGGAAAGAAAACAGAGATGTTTGTCCGTTTCTCAACAGTGGCAGGAGAGCGGGGAGCAGCAGATGCAGAACGTGATATCCGCGGCTTTGCCATGAAGTTCTATACCGATGAAGGCAACTGGGATCTTGTAGGCAACAACACCCCCGTCTTCTTCTTCCGTGACCCGATGCTCTTCCCCGACCTCAATCATGCGGTGAAGCGTGACCCCAGGACCAATATGCGCTCGGCCCAGAACAACTGGGATTTCTGGTCGAACCTTCCTGAGGCCTTGCATCAGGTGACCATCACCATGGGAGACCGTGGTATTGCCAAGACCTACCGGCACATGAATGGGTATGGGTCTCATACGTACTCCTTCCTCAATGCCGAGAACAAACGGTGCTGGGTCAAATTCACGTTCAAGACACAACAAGGCATTGAGTATCTTACTGATGAAGAGGCCGCAGCGATTGTTTCCAATGACAGGGAGAGTCACCAGCGAGATCTCTTTGAATCGATCGAGAAGAGGGACTTCCCTCGCTGGACGATGTATGTGCAGATCATGACCGAAGATCAGGCCAAGAAGCATCCTGACAATCCTTTCGACCTGACCAAGGTCTGGTATCATAGCCAGTACCCCCTGCATGAGGTAGGCTACTTCGAATTGAACCGAAACCCGGACAACTACTTCCAGGATGTTGAGCAAGCAGCCTTCAATCCTGCAAACATCGTACCTGGAATAGGGTATTCGCCGGATCGTATGCTGCAAGGCAGGCTCTTCTCCTACGGCGATGCCCAGCGCTACCGCTTGGGAGTGAACCATTACCAGATTCCTGTAAACCGAAGCAAGGTGGAGACAAATCACTTCCACCGTGATGGTGCGATGCGTATGGACGGCAACTATGGTGGCAGCGTCCACTATAATCCAAACTCCTATGGGATGTGGAAGGACCAGAATGCGTTGACGGAGCCTCCCTACGATGGGCAGGGTCCGGTGGATCATTACGACTATCGCGAGGATGACGACCACTACTATGAGCAGGTTGGCAAGCTTTTTGGCTTGATGAAAGCTGATGAGAAACAGCGTTTGTTTGAGAACACCGCCCGCAACATGCAGGGAACTACTGTCTTGGTGCAGAAGCGGCATATCAGGCACTGCTATCTTGCCGACAAGGCGTATGGGGAAGGAGTGGCCAAGGCCTTGGGAATTCCGATTGCTGATGTAGATATGCAGGATACCTACGGGGCAAGAGGCTGATACTCTCTCGTTACCGTCCATTACCCATCCCAGGCAGCATCCCTGTCGGATGGGTATTTTTCTGCGCTTGAGCTTTCTGACTCTATTCGTCATACTGGTCCAAAACCTGTGGAGGGTAGCTGTGCAGGCATACAAGGGCATGTTCTTCTGTGATGTGGATGGGACCATTCTTCCCCGTGGGCAGCGAGAGGTTTCCCCTGCCTTTTTCTCTCTCGTTCGCAAAGCACATGAGATGGGATACCTCTTTTGCATCTCAAGCGGACGGTTCCATCGCTCCTTGCTTCCCCTCTTTGAGGAAGTGCAGGACCTGGTGGTCTTCTCTGCTTCCAATGGCTGCAAGATTCTCTATAAGCAGGAACACCTGATTCCCAATCATGGCATCGACTCCCTGACGGCCAGAACCATTACCGAAACGCTTCAAAACTGGAAGGCAATTCCCCTGCTCAGCGGGGATAAGGCAATGCATCTTCCTCTTGCTTCCCAAGAGACCCAACGTGCAAAAGTATATTTGGCGAAAGGGTATACCAAGTGGTTCTCATCCTTTGAAGAAGTGGATGACCAAGTGTTGCAGATAACTGCAGTGGTATTGGGGGAGAAAGACGGGCTTGTGGCACAGGCCAGAACCCTCTGGGGAGACTCCTATCATGTGGTCACTACAGGACCGGACATATTTGATATCTGTCCCACCAGCAAAGGTGACTCTCTTGTTTCCATTCGCGAGTACTTTGGCATCGATCGTGAGCACACCTTTGCCTTTGGAGATGAGGAAAACGATCTTCCCATGCTTCGCGCTGCAGGCAAGGGATACCTCATGGGAGACGCTCACGATGGCGTGAAAGCCCATCAGTTTGAACTCTGCCACGACTTGGTGGAAACCATTTCAGCCATACTTTCGCTCTGATCGGCACCGTTTGCGCTGGAAGGATTCATGAAGCTATGGTAGGGTGACGTATAGATACTTCCTGGCTTCCAAGGAGAGTAAAGCGTGCTCTTGGTGCTTATTGCACTTTCAACCTACGGAGTTCTCCTCTTGCTGGCATTGAGCACAGGTTTCTGTGTTTTTGCTTCCTTCCTTCTTCACGCCCAACGCAAAGCTCACACATGCAAACCCACCGCAACCGAGGCGAATACCTTGCTTCGGCTCATGCCTGAAGGGTATGTAGGGATGGACGAGCAAGCTAAGATTGTTGAAGTGAATGACGCATATCTGCAGATGACCGGCTATACCAGGAAGCAGTTGGTAGGAAGACAGTTCAAAGAGATTGTTGTCCTTGCTGAGGGGGAGGATTTTGATCAGCGCCTCCAGCAGATAGCCTACGAGAAAGCAGAAATCTTTGAGACTACCCACCGTACCCATGAGGGAAACCTTCTCTCGCTGGAAGTATCAATCATTGCAGTTCATGCTCACCCTCTTGCTTACATCTGTTTCTATCGCGATATCAGCAAGCGACGCAAGGCAGAGTCTGCCCTGAGGCATTCCACTGATCTGCTGCGCTACGTCATTGAGCATACCCGTTCTGCAATCGCTATTCATGACAAGAATTTGCGGTATCTCTATGTAAGCCAGAAGTATCTGGATGAGTACCATATCCCGGATGGGAAAGCCATCATTGGAAAGCATCACTATGAGGTGATTCCCGATCTTCCCGAGAAATGGAGGGAAGTGCACCAGCGCGCTTTGGCAGGAGAAGTGATCAGTGCCGATGATGATGCCTATGAAAAAGCAGAAGGAAAAACCGAATATACTCGTTGGGAGTGCCGTCCTTGGTACGAAGAATCAGGGGAGGTAGGCGGAATCATCATCTACACAGAGCTGATTACCAAGCAAAAGGAGTTTGAGGTTGAACTGCGAAAAGCTCATGATTACCTTGCAGCCCTGATCAGTCATGCCAATGCTCCGATACTTGTCTGGGATAGGTCCTATAGCATCACTGAATCCAACAAGGCCTTTGCTGATCTCTTGCAACTGCCACTCGAAGAGGTTGTGGGAAAACAACTGGAAGCCATATTCTCCTTTGTTCCGGAAGAGGACATCAAGGAAATATTTCTGCAACTTGAAGTCAACAAAGAACTTGCCAACAAAGAGATGGAGATACCCAATGCTCAGGGACCCAGCCGTACCGTTCTCTGGAACGCTGCTGCTGTTTCCGGTTCAGAAGACTCATCATGGTTTGCAATCATTGCACAAGGTCAGGACATTTCTGAGCGCAAGAAAATTGAGCGTGACAACAGGCAACAGCTCGAAGAACTGAAGCGCTGGTTTGCCCTCATGACCCAGCGTGAAGACCGTATTCTGGAGCTCAAGCGGGAAGTCAACCTCTTGCTTGGTGAGTTGGAGAGACCGCAGAAGTATGAGTCGGTTCAGGAGCTGGAGCTATGAGAAAGAAGATTGTCTGCATTTTCTTGCTTTTGGTCACCTTCCTCATCCCACTCAGCAGCAGTGAAGCCCAAAATCGTTTCCTTGCAAGCTTGACAGAGGAAGAGCGCGCTTTCCTTTCCTCTCATACCCAGTTTTCGGTGCTCTTCGATCCTGGTTGGGCCCCCTTGGAATACTTTGATGAACAAGAAAACCCCAGCGGAATGTCCAAAGAATACTTGGATATTGTTGCTGAAATTACCGGATTGGAGTTTGTTCCTGTTCCCAAGATGAGCTGGCAGGAAGGGTATGACCTGTTGCTGGCAGGGGAAATCGACATGACCACTTCGGTAACTCCCACTCCCATAAGGATGCGATCCCTCGCTTTTACCGAGCCTTTCCTCACCATTCCCTTGGCTATCATAGCACGCAACCAGGTGGGGTATATCGGTAACCTCCAAGAATTGGCGAACAGAAAGATAGCGGTAGTGAAGGGGTATGGCGCTATGGAGTGGATTGCCCAGGACTATCCTGAATTGGTCCTGATTCCTGTTGATTCGGTAGAGGAAGGGCTGCTTCTGGTGCAGAAAGG
>JAAYQY010000430.1 GCA_012519125.1 Spirochaetales bacterium | reverse complement strand
CTGGAAGCAGCACACCTTGCAGCCTTCGAGATGGTCAAGGGCTATGCAAAGATACCGGTGGCCGAGGAGGCTGATATCGTCATCACCCACGGCGGCTTTGTCGGTATCAACCACTACCAGACGGCAAAGGCTGGCTTTGCAGCCATAGGAGCACTGAAAAAGGATGGCTATCTGATCAGCATCGCAAACTTCACCGACAAGAAGGATATCGTGGGCTCGGTCATGTACAAGACGGTCCTCGCACTCCTGGCGCTTACCAGCAGTGAAGAGTTGGTTCGTGTACTGCACAGCAAAGATTGGCCGTTCATCCCCGACCAGTGGCAGGTACAGAAGTGGGCATCGCTTTTTGACAAGATTCCGCTCAACCACTACTTCTACTATGCACCGCAGCTGAAGGGCATGCAGACCAACGGTCTTCCTGGGGTAAATGCACAAGCTTTCTGTGAGGAAGAGGATTTCAGCAAGGTCGTGCTTGCTACCATCGAGCACATCAGAACCCTTGAGGGCAAAAAAAACCTCAAGATTGTCTGGCTCAGTGATGGACCGTATGCAATTCCCTATGTGAAATAAGGTACATACGTTCTCGTGAATGAAAGGAGAGGGAAACCTCTCCTTTCTTCGTTACAGCTTCTTCCCTATCGAAATAGCCTCAAGCATACTCTGCTCACTTGCCACCAGCTTGTCTGCAATATCGAAGGCTGTTCCATGATCGACACTGGTACGGATCACATCAAGACCGACGGTGATGTTCACTCCGCTGTCAAACGCAAGCATCTTCAACGGAATGTGCCCCTGGTCGTGGTACATGACCACAATGATATCCCACGCACCCTTCAAGGCCCGTACGAACACGGTGTCAGGGGGAACAGGCCCTTCCACAGAGAGTCCTTCTGCTTTCGCCGCCTCAATGGCAGGTATGATCTGCTCAATCTCCTCACGCCCAAAGAGCCCGTTCTCCCCTGCATGGGGATTGAGTCCTGCCACGGCAATCCGTGGTTTGAGGATACCGACCTTGCGCAAGGTCTGCTGGGCAAGATGGATGACATCCAGCACACGGGCCTTGGTGCACCGGTCACAGGCTTCACGAAGACTCACATGGGTGGAGACGTGGATGACCTTCAGCTTCTCGCTCCAAAGCATCATGGCGTAGGAGTCCCCATGGGCGTACGCACCGAAAATCTCGGTATGGCCGGCGAACTTGTGTCCAGCAAGATGCAGTGCTTCCTTGTTGAGAGGAGCGGTTACCACCGAAGCAATATCGCCTCGCAAGGCAAACTCTATCGCGCTTTTCACACTGAGGAAGGCAATCTCCCCACCAAGCTTGGTCACCTTGCCTATCTCTATCTCCTCACGCACCACCGGAAGGGGATCATAGACGTTGATAGCCTTGTCATCCCACTCTTCGATACTGAGAATCTGATGGAAATGCATCGCATACCCCAGACGCTTTGCATAGTATTCAAGCAAGGAGAGGGTGCCGAAAAGCAGCGCATCCTTCTGATACTCTTGCTTTGCCTGTAATGCCTTGAGGGTGACTTCCACCCCGATACCGCACGGATCTCCCAAGGTGATGCCAAATCTGCTCATTGTACTGTCTCCTCTCAATCATGTTGCCTGAGCACACGCAGTGCATAGGAAATTGCGTCTTTGTTTCCAAAAGCTCCAGCCTTGGTCACGATGCCAAGCCCATCATACGTGCTGCCGACGACCTGCATCAAGGGAAGGCCGAGCACCACTTCCCGTTTGATATCCACCTCATGAACCCCCAGCAGGGAGAGCAGGCCAAAGGCAGTGTCCCCTCCGGTAAGAAACAAACCGGACAGAAAGTGCGAGTCGAGCAGCTGCTTGCCGAGGTTGCCCAGCTTTTCACGGATCAGATCGGCAATCTGTCCGTCATCCATACCTTGGCGTTTTCCTTCCGAAAGGGAGCGATCAAACTCTGTTCTGTCAAGGACTGAGGAGACAACCAACATCACATCCTCTTTCTTTGCAAAAGCAGTCGCGGCTTGGTCCAGGTAGCATTGCAAGTCCTTCTGCCCAAGAAGATCGTCCACTTTCAGCACAATGCAGGCAGCACCATGATCTCTTGCATACTCAACTTGGGCTTTGGTCGTCTCACTGAGGCTTGCGACCAAGGCAAGAGCTGGCTTGCTCGGCCTGGATACTTCCACCAGAGCCTGGGCAAGGCCTGCACTTCCGACATAGAGAATGCGTTGTTTCAAGGATGCGGCCCAAGCAACGACCAGGCTGAGATCGCTCTGCTTCTCAGCGTCACACACCACCACCTCTGCATCAGAGAGCACGAAGGAACCGGACCGAATCTGCTCGACATCCAAGAGGATGGTCTTCTTTCGTTTGGCGAACAGACGAACCAGATCATCCTCTGCCACAGGCTTTCTGGGATCACGGAAAGCTTCCGTCTCCCCCAATCGCCTGCCATGGACATATACCACTCCGTGCTTGCATGTTCTTCCCAGATCGGGAAAGGCTGTGGCTACAATGATCAACTCTGCTGCAAAATGGGAAGCACTTGCTTCCACCTCGCTGGCGATATTTCCTCGCAACGTCGAATCGATTTTTTTCAGAATGGTGGAAAAATCGGTGGAGTGTAAGGAAGCAAGGCTCTCTTTGAGCACCTGCTCAGCCTCTTTCTCCTCCATGTTCCTCGACTCAGTATCCAGAACAAGACTTACTCCACTTGCAAGCGGAGCAGAAGCTTTTCGTATCTGGACATGGGTGGGATAATGATGGCGGACCAGTTGGATTCCGCTGTCGTTGGAACCGGTGAAATCGTCTGCGATGATCAGATAGGGGTGCATGATTTCCTCCTTGGATAGCATAATGATGCCATAGCTCTTCAGGCAAAGCCAGCCTTTACAGACGCTTTGCCCTGCTTTACTATGGCCGTATGCAAACCAAAGCCAACAACTTGCTCGCTTCTCTTCTCAGCAACCAGACGGAAAGCATCCGGGACCCCCTGTGGAAAGATATCCACCTCTCGCATCAGATGAAACGAGTGTTCAGCGTTCCCTGCGTACAGAAACTGGGAAGAATAAAGCAACTTGGTCCGACCTTTCATCTCTACCCGGGAGCCGTCCATACGCGTCTTGACCACAGCCTGGGGGTATATCATGTCAGTTTGCAGATTCTCGTCGGCCTGCTCAAACATGATCAGAGAAGCAACAGGGAAACCCCTTTCACCGAGGAGGGAATGCAAACCTTTCTCTGTGCAAGTCTTTTGCACGACATCGGTCACTTTCCCTATGCTCACTCCTTGAAAGAACTCCCCCTTTTGAGCCATGAGGAGATTGCAGGCAATCTGGTGGAAGGAGATGAGCATCTCAGGCGTGAGATCATCGATACAGGGCTCAACCCTGCATGGGTAGCAGCCATCATAGATGAGAAACGGCCGACTCACGACCAGGAGATCGAGCTCTACCGCCGCTTGCTCAGCGGTACGCTCGACCCTGACAAGCTCGACTACCTCAACAGGGATGCGTTCTTTTGTGGAGTCCCCTACGGCATGCAGGACGTCTCCTACATCACTGACAAACTGGTGGTGGCAGAGAAGAAGATCGCTTTGCTTGAACAAGCCCTGGGATCTGTGGAACATCTGCTTTTCAGCAAGTATCTGATGTATCGCAATGTGTACTGGCACAAGACCACCCGCAGTGCCACAGCCATGATCAAGAAGGCGGTGCTGCTCTCGCTTCATGATCAGCACCTCAAGGCGGAGCAACTGTACACGCTTGATGACGAGCAATTCTCCCTCTTGGGTCAAACACTGAGTCCCTTGTTCGGTATGGTTCGCGACAACCAGCTCTATCCCTGCCGCTATGAAAAACCCTTTGACCAGGAGACTCCAAAGGAGAGCCGCTTGCTGGACTTACGCGATCGGACACGGTTCGAAGAGGAGCTTGCCGAACGGCTGGGAGTTCCTGCCCATCATCTGATCATCGATATTCCCGAACCCATCTCCTTTGAGTCGGATATTCCCATCCTCACCGAGGCTGGATCACTCTCCTCGTTTTCCCACCTTGATCAGATTTTTTCCCATGATATTGGTAGGGTCTTTACAAAAAGCCTCAGAAAATTCAGAATCTTCACACACCCCTCGATCACAGCAGAAGATCTTGAGGCAGTATTGGAGTCCTGATCTCATGGAAAAACTTTCATATCGCTCCCTCATAGACGGAGACATCCCCCCTTGGGTGATGCGCTTCGTCAAGCAGACGGGAAAAGCCATAAACACCTACTCGATGATCCGTTCTGATGAAACGGTCCTGCTCAGTGCCAGTGGAGGAAAGGACAGTCTTGCGCTGGCCTTGGCCCTCTCGCTGAGAAGGGCTTGGCTTCCCATCACCTACCAGCTGAAGGCTTTGATGATCAACTGGATCGAACATCCCATTCCCGACGAGTACCGAGGCCTTCTCACCACCTACTTCACCGATTTGGGATTTGAGTTTCTCATCGTTGATGAACACCAGTACCCAGCATCGTTCAAGGGAGAGTTCAACTGCTACCTCTGCTCACGCAACCGTCGCAGGATTCTCTTTGATTACGCTGCAGAGCACCAGATCAAACTCATAGCCATGGGACACCATCTTGATGACCTGGTCGAAACCAGCCTGATGAATCTCTGTTTCCGGGCCAACTTCTCCACCATGCAACCTGTTCAGCCCTTCTTTGACGGCAAGCTATCGATCATCAGGCCGATGATTGAGGTGCACGAACAAGTCACCCATCGGCTAGAGCAGGCCTATGATCTTCCGGTGGTAAAACCGGTGTGTCCCTACGACCAGACCAACATCCGTTCCCGGCTCAAGCCCATCATCAAGGAATTATCGCAATTGGACAAGCTTACCCGTGAACACATCTACCATGCACACCAATTCCCGGGCAGGGTGTAACTTGCTTTCTTCCTACCTGTTTACATCCATACAGAGTATATGGGATGATAGAGGTGGAAGGAGGGTGGATGGATGAGCAGTCGCGTTCTGGTGCTGCTGCTGACAGTTCTGCTTGTGGCCTTCCCCGTTGCCGGTCAGGTAGAGGGAGAGGAGTCACTCTCAACTCCGCCATCGGTGGAGAACTCTGTTGCGTTCTCCTTCCCCAGTTACATGCTCCATACCGAGAGTACCGGTGAAGGTCTTTTGGAAGGCGTCGCCACCAGTGACGGCTACTTCAGCCTCTCCTACATGCCTGACTTCTCCGTTGGCAGCCTGATCTTCCAGTTGGATCTCAAGATCAAAGGAAATGTCACTACCGACCCCTTCAAACTCAGTTTTGACTTCTCTGATTGGCAGATGCCACAAAAAGAGGAGGAGATGGACAGTCTCGAGTACAGCCTCTCGGTTTTCAAGCACTATACACGCTTCATTCGCTCAATCCAATATGGTCAACGGTATGATAAGATCTATGTCCGCTACGGAAAACTGCTGGGCATCACCTTGGGCGACGGAGCGCTGATCAACGGCTTTTTTGACCGTGGTGTCGGGGTTCGGTCCACACGGCCCGGCCTTGACCTGATGATCGATGGCAATCAGATGGGAATCCCCAATGCAGGCTTTGAGTTCATCACCAATGACATCTACGAACCGACACTCTCGGCATGGCGCATCTTCACCCGCCCCTTGTATGAGTACACCGACCTGCCCACCTTCTCCAGAATGCAGGTGGGACTCTCGTTTGCCATGAGTCCCGAACGTGAGGAGGGAGAGAGCGCTGCGTTGGGACGCAAACTTATCGCCCTCGACTTCTCCTTGCCTCTCTACCAGTGGGATTCCCTCAACCTCGATATATTTGCCAATGTGTTGTTGCAGACCCCCGACGTGAAGACCAGGCAGCCTGCCATCGCCTACCGGTATGGGATTTGGGGCCACTCCAAGAGCATTTTCATCTTCAATGCAAGCATTACGGTCCCCACCCTTGGGTACTATCATGCTGAATACTTTGCATCCGACTTTGAAATCCGAAGCCAGGAAGACCTCGATGCGCTGCATGTTCCCCTGGGAACCTCACATCTGGATGCGATGTTCAGCCTGAACTTTGCTCGTCAGGGAGTGTACCTTCGCACAAAGTTGGTAAGTGATTACACCAACGGCTCCTACCACAACCACCGATTCCTTGCAAATGCTCGAATTGATAAGCGTTTCTTGAATATCGTTTCGCTGGACTTGAGCTATGAAAAGCTTTATCCTACCACTACAGGGGAAGGGTTCTTCTCCGGCCTTGGGACACTGCGCAATGTGGTTGTTGGAGCCAGTGCAGTTGTCAAGGTCAAACCCTATACCTTCGACATCGGGTTGAGCATCCTGTACGATGAATCGGCCCGATCTACCTACAAGCTGGATACCGCGGTCAGAATCTCCTTACTCTGACAAACGCGTTGGGAGTGCATATGAATTGGTTGTTCAAACGTGTCGGTCTTTTGCTTTTGGCCCTCTGCCTCTCTGCAAATCTCGTTGCCGACGATTCGGTCTTCATAGGCGATGGGGACATCTCGTCCCTCAAGCTCTATGACAGCCAAGGCAATGCCCTTGAGCTGACCGAAGAAGTCATCAGCCAAATCGGTGAAGGCTGGATCATCAGCAACCCCGATACTCCCCTGCTGCTGGTTACCCCTCGCGGAACGATCAACGTCTATGAGAACTCACTGCTGGTAACCGGCAATCTGGTCGGCATGCATGCCGAGCTCTACCTGGTGTCCGGCAAGGCAACCTTCAACACCTATCCGCTTGAGGGAAGT
The DNA here is from genome assembly GCA_012519125.1 of Spirochaetales bacterium. Taxonomy (GTDB): domain Bacteria; phylum Spirochaetota; class Spirochaetia; order Sphaerochaetales; family Sphaerochaetaceae; genus Sphaerochaeta. The sequence continues at coordinate 335 of JAAYQY010000430.1, read as the reverse complement.
ACCCTGACGGTGACCACGCCGGTTTCCAAGTATGTGCTGGAAGGCGAAGGAGAGATGCTGGTCATCACCACCGATGATGAGGAGAGTGTCACCTCCTTCACCGGTGAAGTGGAGAGCTACAACGGCCTGACCCGTGTCAAACGTCCTGTTCGTACCTTCGAGAAGTTGGAAATGTCGGAGCGCACCGCCCGTGCCCAGCGGATTGAGGCTGGCTACTATCTCACCTACGCAACCTATCCTGACATGATGCTTGCCCGACAGCTGGTACAGCAGGCAGCAGAGCCGCTGTTGCCCCCTGCCCCCCGCTCCGTACGTGCTGCAACCAAACCCTACAT
>JAAYQY010000429.1 GCA_012519125.1 Spirochaetales bacterium | reverse complement strand
GACAACCCGTACATCGTCACCTGCCAGCTCAAGGGAGCAGGCGAGTCGATCGCATACCTCATCGACCTCTACATGGAAGGCAAGTGGAATTCGGACAACGAGACCCTTGGTGTTGCAGATGGAGCCATCGGTGCAATCTGGGCAACCAGGGATTCTGAGATCACCACCCGTCCTGCACAGCTCTCCGATGCTGACATGGTCATCATCAAGCAGGCTGTCGAGGACATCAAGAGCGGCAAGATCAACATGCGCGACATGCCCGAGGAAGTAGCTGGAATCATCCCTCTTATCTGATAGGGAATCATACGTTTGCTAGGGCAAAGCGACACCCGTCGCTTTGCCATTATTGTAAGATAGGTGTGCACAGTGCTGGTAGAAATGAAACACATAACCAAAACCTATGGGGCTTTGGTTGCGAACAACAGTATCGATCTTACGCTCCAAAAAGGTGAGATACTTGCTGTGGTAGGCGAGAACGGTGCCGGAAAGAGTACCTTGATGAAGATACTCTACGGCCTGGAAGCGTACGACAGCGGAGAAATCCTGATCAATGGGGAACCGCGGAAATTCCGCTCCCCGCATGATGCCATAGACAGCGGAATCGGCATGGTCCAACAGCATTTCATGCTGTTTCCTCCCTTCACTGCTGCGGAGAACATCGTCTATGGGCATGAGCCGAAGAGAAAGGGAATCCTTTTCAACCGTGCAGAAGCTTCAGACAAAGTGAAGGAGCTATGCAAGCGCTATGGCATGTACATAGACCCCAACGTCAAGGTTGCCGACTGTCCGGTGGGCCTGCAGCAGAGAATCGAGATTCTCAAGGTCTTGTACCAAGGCGTTGAGATCATCATCTTTGACGAACCTTCGGCGGTGCTCACCCCACAGGAAGTGAAGGAACTGCTCAAGACCATCAAGGACCTGAAACAGGCCGGGAAGTCCATCATCCTCATCACCCATAAGCTGAGTGAGGTCATGGCGGTGGCAGACCGCGTCATGGTCATGCGCCTTGGCCAACTGATCAAGACCATGCCCATCGGAGAGACAAGCATTGAGGAAATGAGCTTTCTCATGGTCGGCCACAAACTGGAAACACGAAAGATCAAGAAGATAGAGCAGGGCAGTGCAGTCTTGAAAGTGGAGCATCTCACCCTTGCAGGTACCGGAGAACGAAACACCCTCGATGATGTGAACCTCTTTGTACGGCGCGGTGAGATCGTCGGCATAGCCGGCGTCTCGGGCAACGGACAGAGCGAGCTCATCCAGTGCCTGACCGGCATCCTGAAATTCCAAGCCGGAAGCGTTATCATCAATGACCAGGATGTATCGAACCGATCAGTCCAGGAGATCAGGGACAGCGGATGCGCCTGCATTCCCGAAGACCGGTACTATTGGGGAAATGCAGCAGAAGCTACTTTGGTGGAAAATGCCATCATGTCCCATTACAAGAAATCAAACCTGATGCGTTATGGGATCTTTCACAAGAAGAACACCCGGAAATTTGCAAATGACTGCATGGCTGAGTTTGACGTCAGATACTCCTCCGACCGGCAGGCCACCCAGGAACTCTCCGGCGGCAATGTCCAGAAGCTCATCGTTGCCCGGGAGATCTCCCAGCACTCTCCGTTTCTCATCGCGGCTGAACCGACGCGTGGCATAGACATCGGAGCCATTGATTTCATCCATGGGAAGCTGCTTGAGAAACGGGAGAAGGGGGACGGCATCCTGCTCATCTCCTCTGAGCTTACGGAAATCTTTGCACTCAGCGACAGAATCTACGTGATGTATGAAGGGAAGATCGCCGGAGAATTCTCCCGTGAGGAAGCAACAAGTGACAAGGTAGGCCTGGTGATGATGGGAGGAAACCTCAATGGATGAGTTCAAGAAAAGAAAATTGGTTGATGATGTAGCCTCCCCCCTGATTGCCATCCTGGCAGGACTTCTGGTAGGGGCCATCGTGATGCTTCTCACCGGTACGGATCCTTTGTATGCCTACGCCCAGATGTTCTCCAAATCCTTTTTCAAACCGTACTACCTTGCCGAAACGCTTGTCCGCAGCGCTCCGATCATGCTCAGCGGTGTAGCCGCCGCAGTGGCTTGGAGAGCTGGGTACATCAACCTCGGCATGCAGGGTCAGATGTGCGTCGGAGGCCTTGTGGCCACCGTGATGGCCATCTACCTG
>JAAYQY010000428.1 GCA_012519125.1 Spirochaetales bacterium | reverse complement strand
TGATACCTTCTCCTCCGAGATTGAGCAGCACGGTGAACTTTTCTTCCAGATTCAGAATGGTGCGGGCTTCGTGTTTTTCCAATGGCTTGCTGAACATCATCTCTGTTTTGAGCGGGAAGGGACACAGGGAGATGGTCTCTTCCTTCTGCCCCTGCTTGATGGCAAGCTCCTTGCCGATCTCGGTGCAGATGTACAGCTTGTCCAGCTCACTGTTGATCCCAAGGTTCGGGGTGAACACGACATCAGCGGCATATTCGAAGACCGGTACCTGAAGGCCAAGATGCTTGACCATCGGTTGCACCAAAGCCCCGGCGAGAAAGTGGGGAACAACAATGCAGTCAGGTTTGTGTGTGTCAAACCACTGCCCAAAGTCTTTAGGACCATGGGAGTGCTTGGAGAAAAAGCGAATGATGCTGGCATTGAAGCGGGTATCGGCCTTGGGATTGATGAACGCCTCATAGCGGGGAAAGTGCAACAGGAATCGCCAGTTATTTTTGCTCATCCAGTTGATGACAGGGGCATTGCATGCAACAAACAGGTCCTCCACCACCGTGGTATGACCAAGGCGGATGAAGGCATCGGAAAGGGCCTGAGCCGGTGTAAGATGTCCTTTTCCTGCGTCCACATAGAACAAAGCAATATGCATAGCTCTACAATAGGGAATTATCGGACAAGAAACAAGTCTGAATTTGCTCTAAAAGCAAGGTTATGAATTGATCTGAATCAAATGAGATCGGAAGCTTTGCAAGCCTTTCTTCCATGGCTTTGCGCTGCGCTTCCGATTCTGCAAATCCTTGGAGAATATCAGCCTGCTTGCGATGGTTTCGTACCACCCAGCCAACCTGGTAGCGTGCAAAGAACCTGGCGGTATCACGTGCAGCATGGAGCAGCTCGCTGATCATAAATGGACGCTTTAGAGCCATCGACTCCATGAGCGCATTGGCTCCCGCTTTTCCTGCCTGTACATCACAAGCACACATATAGGTCCCGATGTTTGTGACAAAACCTGGACTCTCGATCCTGAGCTGGGGGTATTGGTTTGCTAACGAAGCAAGTCTGGTTTTCGTCTGCTCTCGAAGCGTTCCCACTACTACAATCTGCCAGTTCATGCCTCGCTTGCCCAGTTCCTCCACCAAGGCGGTGCTTCCAATGCCCTCCCCGCCAAAATTCAATAAGAGGGTGAACCTCTCCTCAAGATTGAGTATCTTCCTTGCCTCCTGTTTCGAGAGTCGCTCCATAGTCTGGACTGAAGATTGGAGGGGGAAGGGTGCAAACACCACTTGCTCTTTGCGATATCCCTGTCGGTAGAGGTTTTCCTGGCCTATGAGCGAGGGTACAAAAATGCGGTCGATATTTCGGTTGAACCCTGCCGATGGGTTGTTGAATACATCGGCAGCATAGACAAAGATGGGGGCTTTGAGCTTTTCTTTCTTCGCGATGGCGGTGATGATGACACCTCCAAGAAAGTTTGTGCAGAGGATGAAGTCTGGCTTGGTTGTTTCATACCATGAGACGAAGGCTTTGCGAACCGGCAGGATGAGGGGAAGATTGGAGAGGAGAAACGCACTGAAGCGTGTGTCTTGGGTGGTGTGAAAAACCCGTTCCAACTGGGGATGGCGAAGAAGGAATCTCCATTCAGCGCGGCAAAACCACTGCCAGAAGGGCGAGTTCAGAACGGCAAACATATCCTCAACACAACCGGTGTGTCCAGTTCTGAGCAGCGCATCGTACGCTGCCTTAGCAGGAACATAGTGACCTTTTCCTGCATTGACATAGAGCATGGCTCCAAACATCGTTGCTCCTCGATTTACATCATACCGGTAAGCCATCCTCCAGACAAGTGCACAAATAAACTTGTTCGCACAAGAGCAGAAGGGTATAGTGAGGCTATGGGGGGATCTGCGTGAGAGTACTCATCACCACCGATTTCTACCTTCCCAATCTCGGTGGGGTCACCACAGTTGTGCTGAACGAGCGCAGCACGTTGACCAAGCTGGGCCACGAGGTACGATTGCTTACCATCGGAGCTGAGCGGACATCCTCCTTTGAAGATGGGGTGTACCACCTGCATGCCTCTGCTTTGAAGCTCTTTCCAGACTCTTATATGACCTTCTCCTATCATGATCCCCTCCTTGTCGATATCCTGGCGTGGAAGCCGGATGTGGTGCACTCGAACAATGAGTTTTTCACCATGAGATATGCCCACAGAATTGCCAAGCAGCTGGGTATCAGGTTGGTGCATACCTGTCATACCGACTTCACCCGCTATAACGAACAGATGCGTATCCGCCATCACCTCTGGGACCAGCTCATGGCTCTGGTCATACAACGGAGAGTGAGGTTTGCTCATCTGATCATCAGCCCTTCGGAAGCCCATCGCTCTATGCTCTGCCGCTATGGCATCACCAAGCCGATGGCAGTACTTCCCAGTGGGATTGATCTTGAGCGGTTTTCCCAATCTCCTGAGCCGGAGCGTCTTGCCCAAATACGCAGTTCACTGGGTCTTGCCAGCAGCGATTTCGTACTGATCAGTGTTTCCAGACTTGCAGCAGAGAAACGTTTGAATCTTACCATCGATGCCTTTTTTCTGCTCTCTCTCCTGCACAAGGAGGCTCGGCTTCTTATCGTAGGGGGAGGCCCCAAAGAGGCAAGCCTGAAAAAGCAAGTACGTGATCTTGGTTTGGAGAATCAGGTGATGTTCACCGGCTTTGTCGCACCTGATCAGATACCCCTGTACTACCATATCGCTGATCTCTTTGTCTCCTCTTCGATCCGGGAGTCGCAGGGTTTGGGATTCATCGAGGCCATGGCAGCCTCGATGCCGGTTCTCCTGCAGGAGGATGGCTCGCTTGGCTTCTCCATCGAAGAAGAGGGGTGTGGGTACCTCTATGGTGAAGCACGTCAGTTTGTGACCTTGGTTGACAACCTCATCGGTGACAGGAAGCTGCTCAACAGCATGGGAAAGCGTGCAAGAATAGCCAGTGAACGCTTTTCCTTGATGCGGTGGGGCCGGGCTCTCAGCTGCCTTTTAGCGGGCGAAACGTCGCTTGAGGAAGGTAACCAAGCGGATGACTGAGGGCATGACCAGCAGTGTGGCAAGCATACAATTGAGCAAGGCCATGCTCATCAGGCTGCCGAAGTATCGCACCGGGGTATAGCTTGCAAAGAGGAACATGAGCATTCCTGCAATGATGGAGAGGGTGGTCAGGATGATGGGTCTTCCTGTCTCCCTGATGGTCTCCGACAGGAGTGCTTCGGTACTCCTGTCATCCTTTCCCAGCTTGTTCTTGTAGCGAATGAGGAAGTGGATGGCATCATCAATGCCTGTGCCCACAGCAACCGCTGCAAAGCTGACGGTGATCATGTCGAAGGGTATCTGGAAGAAATACATGAAAATGTAGTTTGCCATAACTCCTGTGAGAATCGGAATCAGGGCATAGAGAGCGAGTGACAGGGATTTGAAGGCGAAGAGAACCACCAGGAAGACAAGCAGGTAGCTGGCATAGGTGCTCATTTTCTGGTCCTGCAAAAGTTCAGCAGAGAAATTGAGCGTCTTGTGCGGTTCCCCGGAAATGGTGAGCTTGCTGTTATTGGGAAGCAGATGCAGATTTGCCAGAATCACCTCTTCGATGCGCTCAGCACTGCCTAACGTCCACAATGCCTGTTCCTCTGCATCAAAATGCTGCAGGTAGATGGTGAGGGTGTTCCCCTCCACATCAAGGATGGAGCTCAACTCTTCCTGTCCCTGTCTGCTCATCAAAAGTACCATGCGGCTGAGCAGATTCAAAAGGCCGTCCGAAGTGGGTATGCCCTCCTCATCGCTATATACGGAATTTGCAAAGCTCACATAGCTTGCGAAGGAGAGTATCTGTCGGATATCTGCACTTTGGGAGTACAACGCTTGCTCGAATGAGTGAACGGACGTCAGGTTTTCACTCTTGAGGAAGAACTTCTCCTCTCCTTCGGGTGCTTCGATGATGATGACATAGGGAATGTCTCCCCCCATTTTCTGGGCGAAGTGTTGCGAGCTCTTGCCAAACGGGTCACGTTTGGGAAGGTAGGACATATAGTTGGTATTTACCGGGATATGGTTGCGGGTCATCGCATAGCCTGTTATGACCAATACCCAGAGCAGGACGAACAGAGGCCATTTTCTTGCAACTGTTCGGTCGAAGAAGAGGACGCTTCTTGCAAGGTAGCCTTTGCGATAGGTCCTGATCTGTTCCTGCTTGGGAGGCACTACCAGACTCAGTTGGGCAGGAAGATAGGTTGAGGCAAGTATCGCACAGTAGGTCACCCCAAAGCCAACAGCCACCCCGAACTCCCGAAGGGCCTGGGTCTTGGAGAAGAGCAGGCTCATGAAGCCGATGACAGTGGTGAGGCAGGCAAAGAAGATGGTACGCAATATCTTCTTGGTGGATTCGATTGCGTTCATGCCTTTGCTGTAATCGGTGTAGTACTCACCGATGACATGGATGGCATAGGATGAGCCCAGGTTGAGAACCATACAAGGCGTGACGATATTGACAATGGTCAACGAGTAGCCAAGAAG
>JAAYQY010000427.1 GCA_012519125.1 Spirochaetales bacterium | reverse complement strand
TTGTAAGCTGGGTTGTCTGCCTTGTCAAGGAATGCGACCTCTGGAGGTCTTGATGAAGAACATTCTGATCATCGGTTCGTTGGGCCAACTTGGCTCTGAGATTGCCCTTGAGTGCCGCCGGCGCTATGGGGACGAGCACGTCGTCTTGACCGATATCCGTGACGATGTGAATAGGCCTCTGGTGGAGGGCGGGCCCTTCTACAAGATTGATGCGCGGGACGGCGCGGCGGTGGCTCGGATTGTCAAAGACCACCATATCGATACCATTTACCATCTTGCAGCCGTTCTATCGGCGAGAGCTGAGAAAGATCCGCTCAATGCCTGGAACCTGAACATGGGCGGGCTCATCACCACCTTGGAGGTTGCCCGTGAGCTGGGCTGTTCCGTGTTCACCCCATCCTCAATCGGAGCGTTCGGCCCTACCACTCCTAAGCAGTTCACCCCACAGGATACCATCCAGCGACCAACTTCCATCTATGGAGTTACCAAGGTTGCAGGTGAGCTGCTCTGTGACTACTACTATCACAAGTTCGATGTTGATACCCGAGGCATCCGGTTTCCCGGGGTTATCAGCAACATGACGCCTCCTGGTGGCGGGACCACCGACTACGCGGTGGAGATCTACTATGAGGCAGTGAGAAATCACCACTACACCTGTTTCTTGCGCGGCGATACCTACCTTGATATGATTTACATGCCCGATGCGGTGGAAGCGGCCATCAAGATCATGGAGGCAAACCCTGCCAAGCTGAGGCACCGCAATGCCTTCAATATTGCCGCGATGAGCTTCTGCCCTGAGGAGCAGGCTGCCTATATACGTACCCATATTCCTGATTTCACGATCAGTTATGACATAGACCCCGTCAAACAGGCTATCGCTGACTCTTGGCCTGACAGTCTTGAGGATTATGCCGCCAGGGTGGAATGGGACTGGAAGCCGAAGTATGACCTTGGAGCCATGACAGCCGACATGCTGCAAACCATCACAAGGAGGGAAGCATGAACGAACAGGTGAGAAAGGAGCTGGAGAGTTTTCTGTCTCTTCAGGAAGAGCAGGGACTGCTCAAGCGCGAGCGCGTGCTTGAGGGCAGCCAGGGCAGATCGATTTCGGTAGATGGCCGACCGGTTTTGAATTTCTGTGCCAACAACTATCTCGGGCTTTCGGACAACCAGGAAGTCATCCAAGCGGCAAAAGATGCGATGGACAGGTGGGGGTATGGACTCTCTTCTGTGCGTTTCATTTGTGGAACCCAGCAGATACACAAGGAGTTGGAAAGACGTATCAGCTCCTTCCTTCGAACCGATGATACGATTCTCTTCTCCTCTTGCTTCGATGCAAACGGAGCTCTCTTCGAACCGCTTTTGAGCGAAGAGGATGCCGTCATCAGCGATGAGCTGAACCACGCATCCATCATCGATGGCATCAGACTCTGCAAGGCACAGCGCCTGCGGTACAAGCATAGTGACATGGAGAGCCTGAAGTCTTGTCTTGAAGAGAGCAAGCAGAGCCGAAGGCGCCTGATCGCCACCGATGGAGTCTTCTCGATGGACGGGGACATTGCACGCCTTAAGGAGATCTGCGCTCTTGCCAAGCAGTATGATGCCTTGGTCATGGTGGATGATTCGCATGCCACCGGTTATTTGGGCAAGACTGGTCGGGGTACTGTGGAACTGTGTGGGGTGGAAGGCCAGGTTGACCTGATCACCACGACCTTCGGCAAGGCCTGCGGGGGAGCAAGCGGTGGCTGCATCAGTGGCAACCAGCTGTTGATCGACCTCTACCGCCAGCGAGCCCGGCCCTATCTCTTCTCCAATACGCTTGCCCCTGCCATCTGCGGAGGAACGCTGAAGGTGCTCGATCTTCTGGAAGCGGGCAACCCTTACAAGGAGCGTACACTCAGCAATGCACACTATTTCAGAAGCGAGATGGAAAAGGCTGGGTTTGATCTGGTAAAGGGAGAGACAGCCATTGTACCGGTGATGATCTATGATGAGCCGAAGGCTGTGGCCTTGGCCGACCGCCTCTTGCAGGCGGGCATCTATGTCATCGGTTTCTGTTATCCTGTCGTCCCGAAGAGTAAGGCGAGGATTCGGGTGCAGCTCTCGGCGACCCACACCAAAGCGGATGTGGATCGCGCGGTTGAAGCCTTTGTGACGGAAGGCAAGAAGATGGGCCTGATCTAGGAGAAGATCCGCTTTTCAAGCTCCTGAGCATACGCTTTCAAATCGGCAAGTACCCGTTTCTCCTCAGCAGAGACGTCGGTGCTTGCCAATTTTTCCTCAATCTTTCTGGTGAAGAAATTCCAGTTCATCTTCACTTGGCCCGGTGGATTGAGGGTGCGGTTTGCGCAATACGAACGCCATTTGCGCCTCTGTTCCTCGGTGAAGACTTCGCTCCAGTTCCGGCCCACGTGCCTGAAGAGCATGGTCGGGATGCGAGTGTCCTCGAAGTCGAGGTTCAGCGAAAGTTTTTCCTTTGGCTGAGCAGTACGGATCAGGGCGAAACGTTTTTGGTCAGCATCGCCGAAGAAACGATCATAGAGCTGGAAATCCACATCATCAACGCCTTCGAACTTGTCTTCATAGTTGCGTGCCAGCAGAAGCAGTTTCGGCTCGTTGATGATCTGCTGGTGCCTAAAGAGGGCCAGCTGTTTGTCCAGCCCCAGCTTGATGGCAAGCTGGTCGGTAAGGACACTGAGCGGGGAGACGAAGGGGCATTTGTTGATTGCAAGGGTGAACACCCCATCGACCTTCAAGAGATTCTCCTCAGTAGCATGAAGAAGCGGTGCAATATCCCGGCTCAAGTCAAAGCAAATGATTGCATTGGGGTTGTTGCGCATATGGGTTATCGGGGTGATCAGGCGTGAGCATCCCTCGTTCTTGCTGAAGAAGGCTGCTGTGTAGAGCACCGGCTCCCCAAACGGGGTGCTCACAATCTTTTTCACTTGGGTTTTGGCCCGAAGGGCAAAGTAATAGTCGTAGAGCTTGGGCTGCTTATCTTTGATCAGGCGTGCTATGCCGATGGTTGCCTTCACATCCACCAATGCATCATGGGCTCCCACTTGCTCTATTCCGTTTGCTTCGGTGAGAGCGGTAAGGCGGAAGGTTGGATTGCCTGTCTCTTCCTTGCGCGGTGGCCAGGTGATGCCCTCGGGGCGCAGATCGTAGGCTGCGCGCACCAAATCGATGATGTCCCAGCGGCTGCAGTTGTTGTCCCACTCCCGCTTGTAGGGGTCCAGAAAGTTCCGATAGAGGGCGTTGCGGATGAACTCATCGTCGAAACGGATGTTGTTGAAGCCGGCTACCACGGTATTGGGCTTGGAAAACTCTGTATTGATGCGCTCGATCAAATCGCTTTCGCACACTCCCTTGCGGTTCACCTCCTGGGGGGTGATGCCGGTTATCGTGCAGGATAGTGGATCGGGAAGATAATCATCACTGAGCTTTGCGTAGAGCACAATCGGCTCTCCGATGGGGTTGAGGTCGAGGTCAGTCCTCTGTCCTGCAAACTGTGCGATCCTGTCGTACCTGCTGTCCAGACCGAAGGTTTCGAGGTCATACCAGAAGATGGTGGTTTGTTTGGCGTGGTAACTCATGCAAGCAAGTGTATCACATTCGCTTGCTTCTGTCTTTTTTCCAAGCTGAGGTTGTTCTCCTTCCATCAGTGATTTATGATGGAGGAAAAGGGTTGTCATGAAATACCTAGTGACTGTAGTGCTGTTGTTGTCTCTTCTCTCCCCGCTTGGGGCAAAGGCCCCTACCGCCAATGATGTGACGGTGGCTATTGCCGCCATCACCGATTCGGCGATCTGTACGGTGGCCGCATTCCTCAACTCTCCCGCTCTCGAGCTGCCGGGGAGCAAACTCCATTTCAGACCAAATGAGACCCTTCCTTCCATCCTTATCTTTCAGGAGTCCGATATCGGCTCATACCTGCCGGTTTTTCTCAAGACCAAGGAAGGAGGAACCTCCTTTTTTGCCTCCCTCCTGCAAGCAGCACGCGGGCCATTGAACGACATTGCCATCCAGTACCTCACTGTCCATGGCTGGGAGGTTGGCCATGCTGTGCTCAAAGGAGCTGCTGTAACCAG
>JAAYQY010000426.1 GCA_012519125.1 Spirochaetales bacterium | reverse complement strand
GGTCAATATAACTATCGGAGTAGATTCAAGAGAATATGCCACAATCCAAATGTTTGGCGGCGTAGATACCAAAAAGCATATAGCAACTGGTAAGTATGAAGATAAGTGGAAACCCTAGGTAGGGGAGCAAGAGACCAGCAAGCATTGGGTAGAGGATATTCATCAAGGCACCAGCACCGCCTATCCCAAAATAGATAGGGCGATTCTCATTGTTGGAAATTTCCAAAAGAATCCCCACGGTAAGTATGTGATAGAGAGCAGCGGTTGCCCCTCCGATAAAGAAGGCAAGTGGGTAGAGTAGTGGGGTTGCTATCAGCAAGAGAGCCATGATCGGGGTGGAAATACCGAGAAGGATGAAAAGATAGATAAGCGGGCGATAGCGCTGTCCTTTGCTGAACAGGTTCGCGAAGATTGTTGCAAGCAAAGATCCCGAGAGCTGGAACAGAAGGAAGGTCCCGGTTCTTTCTCCATCAAGGCCATGAAGCTGGTTTGCCATAACCACGAGAAATGGCAAGGTGGAGAGGATTACCCCTGAGGTATTCACCAACAGCAAGTAGAGCCGGAGGTTGCGGTCGCCTCTGATGGCCTGTGCAAACATCCCAAGCCGCTTGGCCAGACTCATGGGGTTTTTCACCGGATGCTCTCCTTCTTTCAGCATCCAGAAGCCGCTGGTGGCAAAGAGGAGCAAAAGACTTGCCATCAGGAACAACAAACTGTAGCTGTCAGGGTAGGAGAGGTTGGAGAGCACCAGCTTCACTACAACGGAACTGATGATCAAGCCGATGCTGCTTATCAGTTGCTTTTGGGTAAGGAGCTTCTTTCTCAGGGATTTCTCGATGGTTCCCCCAAGGATATCGGTATAGGCAATGTTCGCCCACGCTCCGCTGAATGAGAATACGGTTATCAAAAGCAGGATGAGCCAGATTTTCCAGGTTGCTGGTTCTCCCAGATTGCGCAAGAAGATACCAAGGCTTGCAAGGGCAGCCACCCTCAGATAGATGCCTCCCAGTAGGGCAGATTTCTTGCGGCGCAAGCCCATGATGAAGGTAGCGAACAGCAGTTGCATGAAGCTGGCGAAACCCACCATGATTGCGGTGAGCAAGCCAAGGTGGAAAGTTGTGGCCCCACTCTCGGTGAGCATGGCAGGAGCAACGGTATTCACGTCTATGAAGCTCATGGTCAGCGAGAGAAACAGGGCATGAATCATGAAAGCACGATAGTTGGTGATCCTCATCAGTACATCCCTTCTTATGTTGAATATACCAAAGTAATCTGGCTTTGGGTATTGCAACGCTCTAGGACGCATACATGCTGAAACGGGATGGTCATGAACCATGCTCCGAGGTCAAACAAATCTTCCTGATTATTCCGATGCTGACTGTGTATCAAGGTTTTCAGGCATAACCAATTCTTGCGAGCTGATGATGCTGCTGCCTTGGCTTGCATAATAGTGCAGCATCTCATCCAGTTTTCGTTTGTCATAGCTGGTGATGCAATCTGAAAGGACTGTTACGTCAAATTGGGCTTTGCACATGTTGTAGCAGGTCGATTTGACGCATGCGACAGCATCCGCTCCAGCTAGGTAGAATTCACGTATTTCATGGGCCTTGATGAAGTCTGCAAATGTTTCCGAGCTCAATACGTTTCCTTTGTACTTCGTAAACACATGATCTGAGACAATCTTCAAGTCGGGTACGAATTCAGCTCCCTGCGTTCCGTGTTTGAATGTTCTTGTTCCATCAGATACATTCTCATGCCGTATGTACACAACATGCGTATTCGTGGCAACTGCCCAATCGATGGCGTTGTTGATGTTTCTGATTACATCCTTGTAGTTCTTTGTGATGTCATTCTGGATATCAATGATTACCAAGGCTCTCTTCTGCATGATACTTCCTCCTGATCCATTGTTTTGTTTCCTGGTTCATTGTACGTTTTAATTGTTGACATCAGTATGGCAAGAATTAAAAAAGTTTGGAATTTTGAAAGGAACCTCAGATGAAAATTGACAGGCTTGTAAGCATCATCATGGTACTTCTTGACAAACAACGAATAGGGGCACAGGAGTTGGCCAGCATGTTTGAGGTATCACTGCGTACCATCTACCGCGATGTGGAATCCATCAGCAGAGCAGGGATTCCAGTTCTCTCAATACCGGGAGTGGGAGGCGGCTTTGAGATCATGCAGGGATACAAGCTAGACAAAAAGGTATTCTCATCTTCTGACCTCTCGGCCATCCTGATGGGACTCTCCAGCCTGTCGGACATGGTGCGGGGTGATGAGGTGGTGAATGCCCTTGCCAAAGTGAAGAGTTTCATCCCGGCCGAAGCTGCAAAAGACATTACGCTGAAAGCCAACCAGATCCATATCGACCTCAGTCCATGGATGGGCAACAAGGAGATACCCCTGAATCTGGAATTGATCAGGACGGCATTGCAGGAGAACAAACTGCTGTCATTTGAGTATGTGGACCACCATGGGAACAGAACCTCCCGGAATGCTGAGCCCTACCAGCTTGTGCTGAAAAACAGTCATTGGTATTGGCAAGGGTATTGCCGTACCAGACAGGACTTTCGCTTGTTCAAGCTTTCCCGCACATCGAAGCTGCGAATCATGAAGGAGTGCTTCGTTGTGCGGGAGAATCCAAAACCCCAGTTGGATATCACTGATATGGTGGAATCCATGCAAACCTACATCACCATCCGTATCCACAAATCTGTTCTGGACAGGATGTTTGAGTACTGTACCTATGAACAGTTCACCCCAGAAGGTGATGAGCACTATTTGGTCAGCTTTCCCTTCATCGAGAATGACTACCACTATGATATTCTCTTGGGTTTTGGAGCTGCTTGTGAGTGTTTGGAACCACCGCACATCCGCTCAGAGATGCAACGTCGCATCCTTGCCATGGCGGCTTTGTATGAATCTTGAAGCAGGGATATGCGTAGAACCTGCGAGGCAAGATATCTGAAGCAATACCATCAGGAATATGCCTATCTCATTGAACACCAGTTGGGAACGTACCTTGGTCTTGGGCTTGAGCCTGGAGAGGATCTGAACCTGGGGTGTCTGGAGGAAAGCATGAATAATCTGAATTCGGTATTGTTGGAAGGCAATCTGGTACGAGATCCTGAGGAAGTGGTTCTTGGCGAGCAAGCTACTGAGATGGCAAAGTTTTCCATCGCCGTCAACCGATTCTTCCGCAATGCAAAGTCAGAGGCAGTGGAGGAGGTGATGTTCATCACCGTGCAGGTGTGGGGAGGCTTGGCAAAAAGTTGTCTTGCATACCTACAGAAAGGCAGGGGAGTGAGAGTGGTTGGGAGACTTCGCCAAGAGCGTTGGACTGACAAGGACGGAGGAAACCGGGAGCGGATCATCGTGGTGGCCGAGCATGTGGAGTTCAGGAAAGACCCAAATACTGCAGGCAAGCCAGAGGATACGCAAGCGCTTGATGAACTTGACCAAGTGGTTGCTTTCTGAGGATAGCGTGCTCATGTTGGTGTATTGGCCTCCCTTGGTAGTGACAGGGGAGGCAGCTCCGTATTGCAGTGGCAGTCTAGGTGAAAGTCTCTCCAAAGCACGCACTGTCACTTCAAAAAGTGTAAACTATAGCGTAACCATAGTATTTTAAAAAATATTCACAAGAATCGACTATAATCGAATTTTGCTCTTGCTATATAAAAAAAATCGATTATAATTGAATTATGGTAGAAAGACGGGTCCATCTAGAACATATCTCCATGTACAAGGATACTCCCCAGTTGGTCAAAATTATCACTGGTGTGAGGCGTTCGGGAAAATCGAGCCTGATGGATTTGTTCCATGAGTATCTGCAAAAACAGGGCGTTGCCTCGTCTTCAATCATTCACATCAACTTCGAGGAATTTGATTTTCGTTCAATCCGAACTGCAGCAGGACTGCATACATGGGTCACCGAGCGGGTTTCCAAAACTGGAAAGACATACATATTGCTCGATGAAATCCAGATGGTTGAAGAGTGGGAAGATGCAGTGAACTCGTTGCGGCTGAAACGCAGCTATGATGTATATATAACCGGATCCAATGCAAAGCTTCTGTCTGGGCAGCTTGCTACACGGTTGTCGGGTCGATATGTTGAAATAAAGATGATGCCGTTTTCCTTCAAGGAGTTCATGAATGCCTATGGCATGTCCGATCCTGTGGAAGCCTTGAATCAGTATATGAGAAGAGGAGGCTTGCCAGGTCTTCTGGACCTGCCTTCCAATGCAACCATTGTGAATGAATATCTGGATGGGGTGGTGAATACCATCATCGTGAAGGACATCGCAACGTTTGCTCAGATTCGGGATATCGATATGCTTCGCAAAGTGATTGCTTTCTTGGCTTCGAATATTGGCCAGCAGCTTACGGCTTCGAAGATTGCCCATTACCTGACCAGTACGGGCAGGAAGGTCACCCTCGATACCATAGACAACTATCTTGGTTTACTTGAGGAGGCTTTCATTTTCTACAGGGCAGGGCGGTACGATATCAAGGGTAAGAATCTCATGAAAACCAACCATAAGTTCTATATCGTCGATCTAGGGCTCCGGAATGCACTGGTTGGTCCTATGCTTAAGGATTATGGAGCCTCCTTGGAAAATGTGGTGTATCTGGAATTGATACGAAGAGGGTACGAGGTCTCGACAGGGAAGTATCAAGATTTCGAGATAGATTTCATCACAGAAAGACAGGACGAAAAATGCTATATCCAAGTTTGTGCATCCATGTTGGAAGAGTCGACCAGGGAGCGGGAGATACGCAGCTTGCATGCTGTGCATGACAACTATCCGAAGTACATCCTGTCGATGGATAGGCTGCCCTACAATGATTACGAAGGAATCCGGCAAATCTACATTCCCGATTTCCTCTTGGGCTCCGAAGAGCTGGGACAAGTGTCCTGGGAGTGGACTGTCCTAAGAAGTGAGTATCAAACCAAAAACGTCTTATCCAAGGTATGCAGCCAAAGGCAAGGGAAAGAACACTATTGAGATTGCAGAAGCAAAGAGTTGGATGATCAATCTGCAGGCGAACGCTTGGTATGAACTGCATGATCTATCTACAGAAAGGCAGGGGAGTGCAGGTAGTGGGGAGATTGCGCCAAGAGCGCTGGACGGACAAGGACGGAGGAAACCGGGAGCG
>JAAYQY010000425.1 GCA_012519125.1 Spirochaetales bacterium | reverse complement strand
GTTAAAAATTTAAGAATTTAAACACAAAAATACTTTCACTCATAATAAAACCCTTGAAAATCAAGAGTTAATAGCTAAATGGTGTCCCCTTAGGGAATCGAACCCTAGACCCACAGATTAAGAGTCTGCTGCTCTACCAGCTGAGCTAGCGGCCCATGACAACTAAACTAACAAAAACCAAAACCAATGCGCCCGGAAGGATTCGAACCTTCGACCTACGGATTCGAAGTCCGGCGCTCTATCCAGCTGAGCTACGAGCGCGTTCACCGGTAAGGGTGAGAGACGGGGCTCGAACCCGCAACAGCCAGATCCACAATCTGGTGCTCTACCATTGAACTACTCCCACCATGGCAGCTGAAGCAGTGGTTCATCACCAGTGCGTTTCAACGTTGCATACTATGCCCTAAACGCATTCCTTTGTCAACAACCCTCCTGCAAAAATTCCAAATTTTTGGGTCTGACAGAACAAGTGTTTTGCCTGCAATCACTTGGCGGAATGCACCTTCTTTTTTACTTTGCTGAAGGTATCATCCTCCTTGCCAGGCTGTTGCTTGGGCAGCGCTTTGGCAAAGGAATGTACGAAGAGCAAGTGATGCTTCCAGGCAAGACTGCGGCCAGCAAGCTGGGTGATGAGCTCATGTTCAAGTTTCTTGGCATCGACCTCAACTGCTTGGGAAGCAAAAGCTGGCAGGTAGCTGGCATCGAGATACCGACGGATATCACCCTCGGCCATGCTGCGGCTCTCCTCAAGGTCCATTTCATGCGAAGTTGTGGCAAAACCAGCTTGTTCAAAGAGCCCTAGCAGATCCTTTGCTGTCCAGTTGGTAAGGGGATTGGCAGGATCTCCATAGAGTGTGCTTTCTGCCTTGCGAAGCAGTTGCTGGAGATCCTCAGAAACAAAATCTGACAGCCTTGAACCAAGGGACGGCACACTTTCAGCAAAATGCATCGAGCCCTCTGGGGAAAGACGTGTTTTCAGCTTGAGAAGGAGCTGCTCTTCTTCTTTTGCACGGGAGAAGAGATTGCGTCCCATGATGACCTCAAACCGCAGTTGATCACTCAACGCATCAAGTACCTTGTCCAGTGGATTGCAATGGACTACCGGGCGGTCAAGCTCAGAAAGGGATTGGGCATAGTGGTTGATGTGGTCCCGTTGGTCTGCTGTACGGACTTGGGCAACCACGAGGCCTTCGGGAGTATTGCGGAAGGCTTCCCACAACAAAAGCCCATGACCTGCATTACAGACCAGTACCCGGTCACTTCGCCTGATGGTCAAGCCCTCAAAGAGAGTCTTTCGCAAGGTTTGCAGCAACTTACCCCGTTCGCTCACCGTACGGCTGATCCATCGCTGGCGATCCTTATCACCAGGAGAGTAGGAGAGATTTTCCACAAAGGCATCGGTTTCCACACTCTCAAGCTGTTCTTCCCGGTGGCGCTGCACTTTGTCCTTGATACTTTTCTCATATCCCTGGTCACTCGGTTCATAAAAGACCTTTCCTTGCAACGAGGAAGGAAGATATTGCTGGGCAACCCAGTGGTCCTGATAGGCATGAGGGTAGAGGTATCCCTGCCCATGGCCAAATCCCTTTGCATCCCGATTCCCATCCCTCAGATGGTTGGGAACCTCATCCTGTGCTTGTTGTTCCACCCCCTTGAGCGCATCGAAAAAGGCGAGGGTGGAGTTGCTCTTTTCGGTGGTGGCAAGGTAGAGGGCTGCATGGGTGAGATGGAAACGGCCTTCGGGAAAACCAATCCGCTCGAACGCCTGGGCGTCGGCTTGCACCACCACTATTGCCTGTGGATCGGCAAGCCCGACATCCTCACAGGCGCTGATGAGCATCCTGCGGAAGATGAATTTGGGATCCTCTCCTGCATTCACCATGCGGGCAAGCCAGTAGAGGGTGGCGTCAGGATCACTGCCACGAATACTTTTGATGAAGGCGCTGATGACATCGAAGTGGTAGTCTCCCTCCTTGTCATACAGCACCGCTTTCTGCTGGATGGACTGCTCCGCGGCATCCTTGGTTATGGAGATTTGGGTTCCGTGAGGCGGAGGGAAGTGGGTGACCGAGGTCTCCACAGCCAGCTGCAAAGCGTTGAGCAGACTGCGTGCATCGCCGTTGGCAACAGAGACCAGATGCTCCAAAGCCCCTTCCTCAAAGCTCACCTCATACAGTCCGTATCCACGTTCTTTGTCAGCAAGTGCTTGTTTGGCAATTGCCATGAGGTCATCACTTTCCAGGCTTTTCAGCTGGAATATCCGCGATCTGCTCACCAGAGCTGCATTTACCTCAAAGTAAGGATTTTCGGTTGTGGCACCGATGAGGATGACCGTTCCATTTTCGACCCAAGGCAGCAGGGCATCCTGCTGGCTCTTGTTCCACCGATGCACTTCATCCACAAAGAGAATGGTGCCACGGTTGTACAGTTCCAGACGCTGGCGTGCCTCATCGATTTCATAGCGCAGTTCTTTCACCCCGGAGAGCACTGCATTGAGCGTGGAGAAGTGTCGTTTTGTGGTGTTGGCAATGACACGGGCGAGAGTGGTTTTCCCTGTCCCCGGCGGACCGTAGAAAATGACCGAGGAGAGTTGGTCGGCTTGGATGGAACGCCTGAGAAGCCTTCCTTCGCCGATGATGGCATCCTGGCCGATATACTCATCGAGGGTGCGTGGTCGCATGCGGTAGGCAAGCGGTTGGTTTTTCTGTTGGTCAGCTTCGCTGGCGACACTGAAAAGGTTCATAGCCTGGCCTCCTTCTGGAAGACTTCAAGAAACGATCCGCTTCCCTTGGGAACCGGGGTGGTCCTCAGCTGTTCTTCCAGCAAGCCAAGTTGGGCAAGGTACTGGGAGACAAAGAGCGCATGCAGGTGGGCAAACGGTTGGACATTCACTGGCTTCAGCTCCTCCCGTCCCCAAAGTGCAGTTCCTTTTCTCCAAATGTCATAGCGGTCGAGGATGAGAGCCCAGGTGATTTCGCTTTGCTGAAGGGCCTCAAAGAGAAGTTTGCGAACCACCGCATCCAATGCTTCGCCCTGCTGTCTGATGAATGTATCGGTAGCGCTTCGGTTTCCCTGAAGGATGATTTGGTCTGGATCATCCCAGATGATAAGCGGTGCATTGGTTTCCACCAAGGAGGGGATTGCCACCACTACTTGCCGAAATGCCGTTCTCACTTGCTCCTGCCATACGGTGAGATGATCGAGGAACAGTGGTATCTGAACCATCATGGAGAACTCGCTGGCCTCCGGGGGAAGAAGGGAAGGGAGGGGCGTGGTAGCAAAGAGGTTTGCATCAACGGACTGACTGGAAAGCTTGAGCACTTCTTCCAAGGCAAACGAAGCAGAAACTGCATCGGCTGTCGTTGGCCCTTGGACTGTGCTGCATCCAGTCAGAAGCAGGAAAAGCAGGAGAAAAGGCAGGCATTTCATGTGCTCAACTATACCATCAGCAACCCATCTTGCATAGTCGAACCGGCCTCAGTACAATCGCAGAATGCAGCGTGCCACCCGTGCCATGAACAAGCAAATCAGACAGCTGAGCCTCCCTACCATGTATGGGATGCTCTTCACTGCACTCTATGATGTGGTGGATATGTTTTGGATCGGGATGCTGGACAAGGAAGCGGTTGCTGCAATCACCATTTACCTTACCCTGTTCTGGGCACTGGAGATTCTCAATGAGATAGTTGGCACAAGCAGTGTCTCCATGCTCAGCCGTAGCTGGGGAGCCGGAGAAGTGGAGAAAACCCGAACCATAGGGGAGCAGACCTTTGCATTCAAAGCTCTGCTGGGCAGCCTCGGTGCGTTGATCCTCATGCTCTGTTTGCCGTATTTCTACCGCATGTATACCACCGATGCGAAGGTCATATCCTATGGCTTGCACTATGGCTACCTCAGGTCGGCCTTCATCCCAATCTTTTTCTCCTCCTATACGGTCAATACCATTCTCAGAAGTACCGGGGATGCGAAGACCCCAATGAAGCTGCTTTTGGCAACTGCCGTCCTGAATATGATACTCGATCCGCTTTTCATGTTTTCGGTGGTCCCGTACACCTCCATCAGGGGCTTGGGCTGGGGCATGTTCGGCTCAGCTCTTGCAACCTGCATCTCCTACCTGGTGGCTTTCCTGGTTGGGTTTGCCTACCTACTCGGGGGCAAAGCGCCCCTTTCCATCCGTTTCAAGAATATCTTTCATCTGGATAAGGAACTGGACAAACGGTTGCTGACCATCGGTTTGCCCAGTGGTTTGCATATGCTGCTTCGTTCATTGGTGACATTCATTTTCCTCAAGCTTGTAGCCCAGTATGGGACCGTTGCCATCGCCACGCTTGGCATTGCAAATCGCATCTATCAGTTTTGCGGCATGCCATCGAATGGACTGAGCATGGGTTCTGGGATACTGGTTGGCCAGCGTCTTGGTTCGAAGCAGTTTGCAGAAGCCCAACAGGTTGCATATCTGTCCATACTCAATGGTCTGATATTCTCGCTGCCGCTTGTGCTTGTGTTGCTGCTTTTTCCCTCGCCCTTGCTCAGTCTTTTCCTTGGGGGCACAGTCCCGACCAGCGATGCAGCCTTCTTGGTGCGCATCTACGCCTTGTGTCTCCTCTGCTTGGCTGTTTCAAGCGGACTGGGTTCCGTCTTTTATGGTTCAGGACACACCAGACCCATCCTCTACTCCTCACTCATCTCAGGTTGGCTGGTCCAAGTCCCCTATGCGCTTGTGGTCGCCTCCCTGTTTCTTCTTCCGCTTCCTTGGCTCTGGACAGCCTACCTTATCGGTGATGCTGCAGATGCATTGGTTCGTTGGATCTGGTTCTCAAATCGTCGTTGGATGGATGAGCCTTGACGTTTTGCTTTACTTTGATGAAATTATGGTATGATAGCTCAGGAGGCTAGCTGTATGAACGAACGAAACACCTCATTTTTGCAGAATGTAGCGGTGCGTGAGCGCACCATACTCAAGAACGTATACCTGTGGATGACGGCCGGGCTTGGCCTGACTGCCATCATCGCCTTTTTCATTGCAAGCAACCCCTCGTTGCTGCGGGCCATTGTCGGCAATACCATGGGTTTCTTTTTGGTCGTGATCGGCCAGTTTGCCTTGGTCTTCTACCTCTCTGCTCGACTGAATAGGATGAGCCAGATGAGTGCCATCATCGCCTTCCTTGCCTATTCGGCACTCAACGGGATCATGCTCAGTACCATTTTCGCAGTGTACGCCGGGGTGGTCATCTACAAGACGTTCTTTACTACCGCCCTGATGTTCGGTGGCATGAGCTTGTATGCCATGACCACCAAGCGGGATCTCAATCGCATGGGCTCGTATCTGGTGATGGGTTTGTGGGGTTTGATCGGTGCAAGCCTGATCAACTTGTTCTTCCGTTCTTCCGGTCTCGATTACCTGATCAGTTTCATTGGGGTAGGTATCTTCTTGGGCCTCACCGCCTATGACACGCAGAAGATCATCCGGATGAACCAGGAGTACGGCTCTTCCATCGATGAGGAGGCTTTCACGAAGCTGAGCATCATCGGAGCCCTCTCCCTTTACTTGGACTTCTTGAATCTGTTTCTGTATCTGCTTCGGATATTCGGTCGGTCGAACAACCGCTGACGATCGGGCCACCTTCGGGTGGCCTCATCTTTTATACGTGACGATAGCTGACGAATTCGGGTTTCAAGCTGGTTTTCAATGACTCGTACGTGATTGTGGGCATTTCAAGATAACAACTGCGTCTTCCCACCTGATCCAGTGAGTGGGCATCAGAGCCGGTGAGTACAGCCAAGCCCTTGGTATCAGCATCGACAGGAATATGGATAGCTTCCAAGGCCGAATAGGGGAGGTCTGGCAAAAATCCAAGGTTCGCCAGTACACTGTTCGCAAATCTATCTATATGTGCCGGAATCACCAAGGCATCCCGGCTCAAAGCCTCCTCCACCACATCAGAGAAGGAGAGATTACTGGAGCTGATCAACAGCTTGTCCACCTGCTCAATGACTTCACCTTCAAGATTCACCACCAATTGGTTGCCGAAGAGCTTGGGGTTGTTCTTTCGTTTCGGCAGGAGGAACTCCACAAAGGCAGCGAACTCCATGGCGTTCTCCAAATCCTTGAAGAGGGTGAGCACATGCACTTCTTCCACCGTGGTAATCTCCATTCCGAAGAGAGGGAGGATGGAGCACAACTCACACGCTTGGGCAAACGTGGGAAGGTTTCTCCCACAGTTGTGGTCGGTCAGAGCCAGGATCTGAATTCCTTGCTCCATTGCCTCTACGGCAAGCAAGGCTGGGGTAAGGTCGTCACTGCCGCAAGGCGAGAGGCAACTGTGGTTGTGCAAGTCAATTTTGACCTGCATCGAACCTTCCCAACGCGCTGGCTATCTTGCAACTGGCCTCGAACTGCGTGTCCTCAGTGGTAAAGATGGCGATCTCTTCCTCTTTTGCAGCCTGCAGCATATCGGGCGGGATGCTGCGGTTGTTGCAGATCACCAAAGCGCGTATTTGTGCCAAGGAGGCGACTGCAACGGTATTTTTGTGAGCCTGGATGGTAATCAGGACACTGTCAGAGGGTGCATTGCCCATCACATCGCTGAGCAAATCGCCTGTATAGGCATCCGAAATCTCATACTGCTCATCGCTGATGCACTGCTGGGAAAAGCCCTGTATGTTTGCAAGGTCACGAACAACCATCCTATTCCTCCTCATGGTTTGGGTGCAACTCTATGGTACACACCACAGTGGTTCCATTACGACCACTTTCAATGGTGAAATCATCCGATACTGATTTGACATTGGGCAAGCCCATGCCTGCTCCGAACCCAAGCGATCGGATCCACTCGCTTGCGGTGGACCAGCCGGCAGTCATCGCCGATTCGATGTCGGGGATTCCCGGTCCGCTGTCCTTTGCCGTAATCTGCAAGGTCTGGGGTGAGTACTCTGCGATCAACTCCCCACCCTCTGAGTGCACCACCAAGTTCATCTCCAGCTCATAGCTGGCGATGGCCGCACGCCGGATGATGTGCGGTGCTATCTGTGCGCTCTTGAGTCGTTTCTTGATTTCGGTGGAGGCGTAGCC
>JAAYQY010000424.1 GCA_012519125.1 Spirochaetales bacterium | reverse complement strand
TAAGGAGCAAAAAACCGAAAGCAAGCAGCACATCGGCATCAAGAATATTGCAGACCGGCTCAAGCTCTACTTCAAGGGAAAGAGCGAGGTGACGATCGAGCGCGCAAGCGAAGCGGGAGGAACGATAATCACCCTAGTACTCCCCTATCGTACAGGAGGCAAGAAGCATGTATACCCTGCTGATAGCTGATGACGAGCCGCTTGAATGTGATGCGATCGAACTGCTGGTAACCCGTGCCAACCTGCCTGTGCGTGTCATCAAAGCGCGCAACGGAACGGAGGCTGTGGAAATGGACAAACGCTTTGGTGCCCATATCGCCTTTCTGGACATCCGCATGCCGGGCATGGACGGTATTGAGGCTGCAAAACATATCCGAGCCCAGAACCCTGCCTGCCAGATTGTCTTTCTTACCGCCTGGAGCACCTTTGAGTTCGCCCAGCAAGCCATCCGCCTGCGTGCCAGCGAGTATCTGGTAAAACCGGTGCAGCGCAAGGAAGTCTATGACCTGCTCGACCGACTTATCGCCGCATTGGACCAACAGAAAGCACAGGCGATTGCCCAAAAGGAGGAGATGCGCGAAGTGCTCAACCTCTTCTCCCGCGAGTTCTTTGCAGCGTTGAAGTTTGGAAGAATCTCAGAAGAGGCCATGCAAAGCTACTTCTCGATGCAAGGCATCACCCTTCAGGAAGGCATAGCCTTGGTCATCGGAGGCTTGGAGGAGAACCAAGTCCAAAGCTTTTTCCTCCAAGGAAGAAGTTGGGGCAAGCTGCAGATCAGCTACTTCCCCTCTGTTGACCGCATGACGGTCCTGCTCTTCACCAACCAAAGCGCAAAGGTGGTTGAACAGATTGCAGGTCTTGATGAGGAGTATCGGTTGGTCATCGGTACCAGTTTGCCCTTTACCTGCCTTACCGAGATACCCCACTCCATCACCACCGCCTCCATTGCCTATACCCATGCCTATCGGCAGAACATCCACTTCCAACGTTATAGCGAAGTGCTCCGAAGCCCAAAGGACAGAGCACAGACCCAGCAATTGGCTACCCAGATGATTAGCCTGACATTGGAGGGAAAACGAGAGAAAGCAAGAACGATTGCCCATGAGTTGCTCGACTACGTCAACCTCACCTCTGAGCGTGAGCAAGACGCAATTGATGAGTTGTATGAGTTTTTCACCCTTTTCGTGTATGAAATAAGCAAGAATATCCCACTGTTGCCTCAGGACAAGGTGCCCAGAACATCAGTCATGGAGCAGGAAATATATGTGATGGACCGAATCGACCTTGCCTGTGAGGCAGTTGAGCGTGACAAACAGGACCGCTACGAGCGGCCCTTTGCCTTCATTCGCCAGTATGTAGATGAGCACCTTTCCATGAGCCTGACCAGTGAGGACCTTGCCGCCCTGATCGGCATCAACACCAAGTATTTCAGCCAACTGTGCAAAACGTACCTAGGATCACCCTTCGTTGAGTACTTGACCAAAGTGCGGATGGAGAAGGCGTATGCACTGCTCTCTGATGAGGGGTGCACCGTACGGGAGGCTGCGGAAAAAACAGGTTTCACTGACACGAACTACTTCTCTCGGGTGTTCCGCCAATACCATGGGCACAGCCCATCCTCACTCAAAGAAAGTCCTGCCGACAAGGAGTGAAGAAGTCGAGAACCACCCCTTCTTCC
>JAAYQY010000423.1 GCA_012519125.1 Spirochaetales bacterium | reverse complement strand
TTCAGCTTCTCTTGAAAAGGTCTTCGATGGCCTTGTAGGCGAGGTCGCTGGTAAGCTCCCCCTTCTCTGCGATGTGACGTTCGGCAATGCCGGTATGGCTCTTGATCCACTCGTCATTGGTATCGACAAGTTCTGCCATCTCGTCATTGGTGATCACTTTGGAGGGGGCATATGCTCCCACAGCGGTGATCTGTATGGAATGTGGAGGCTTCACAGTCTCCCTCCTTGGGTTCTTCAGATAGATATACTATTATTACAATTTAGAAATATTTGTCAATATTGACATGAAAAGACCATACTGTTATTATTAAAACCAACTTGGATGCTACGTATTTGCATCCCATCCCCATTGTATGAGGAACACTATGGACACCTTGAACCTTGAACAGGTACTTTCCCTCTTTGACAACAGTACACTCAGCGAGCTGGAACTCTCCTGCCCCACCTATACGCTCAAACTCAAGAGATCTTCTACCGAACAGATCCAAGCAAAGCCTTCGGCTCCTGTTGCAAAGGTTGCAGCAGCACCAGAGAAGCCGGCGAAAGCTGAGGAGAAGACAGAGATCATCACCAGTCCCATCGTCGGTACATTCTACCTCACCCCGGCCCCGGATGCTCCTCCCTATGTACGGGTAGGCAGCACTGTCCAGGCAAAGGATGTGCTGTGCACCATCGAAGCCATGAAGTTGATGAACCAGCTGGAAGCAGACTATGCCTGTGAAATCGTAGAAATACTGGCTAAGCCGGAGTCGATGGTCGAGTTCGGCCAGCCGCTCTTCAAGGTAAAACGCATATGATAGGATCAATTCTCATTGCCAACCGCGGCGAGATAGCGGTACGTGTGGTCAGGGCCTGCAGGGACCTTGGCATCAGAGCGGTGGTTGCCTACTCACAGGCCGATGCCGACACCCTGGCGGTGAAGCTGGCCGACGAAGCGGTCTGCATTGGACCCGCTTCCACCCAGGAGAGTTACCTCAACAGCAAGAACATCATTGTGGCAGCCTGCCTCAAGCGCTGTGATGCCATCCACCCAGGTGTGGGCTTTCTCAGCGAGAACGCTGCCTTTGCCAAGGCAGTGGAGGATGCCGGCCTCATCTTCATCGGTCCGAAGAGCGAGACCATCGCCCTGCTGGGCAACAAGGTGGAGGCGCGCAAGGCAGCCTTGGCAGCCGGCCTTCCCATCACCCCCGGCAGCAAGGAAGCGATAACCGATCTTGCCGATGCCAAGCAGAGTGCAAGCCAGATCGGCTACCCGATCATCCTCAAGGCCTCCAGTGGCGGAGGGGGAAGAGGCATGCGCATCGTACGCAAGGAGAGTGAGCTCGAAGCAGCGCTCGCCGTTGCCCGCAAGGAAGCCAAGCTCTTTTTCGGAGACGATGCAGTGCACATGGAGCGGTTCCTCGAACAGCCCAGGCATCTGGAAATCCAGTTGCTCAGCGATGGAAAGGGAACGATTCTGCACCTTGGCGAGCGTGATTGTTCGGTTCAGAAGAACCATCAGAAGCTGCTCGAAGAGAGTCCTTCCCCAATCCTCAGCGAAAGCCTGAGAAGCGCGATGTGTGAAGATTCAGTCAAGCTCTTTCAGGAATT
>JAAYQY010000422.1 GCA_012519125.1 Spirochaetales bacterium | reverse complement strand
GTTCAGGCGGAAGCTCGACGCGCTCACCCGCCTCTCCGATCATGGCAATGCCCTGCATCACCGGTACCTCATCGCCCTCTGCATAGAGCTGTGCAAGCAGCACACCCTCTGCAGTGGATTCAACTTCAATGGTGGACTTATCCGTCTCCGCCGAACACAGGATGTCCCCGACGGCGACCTTGTCCCCGACGGCGACCTTCCATTCGACGATGATGCAGGACTCAACCGAGTTTCCTTGTTTGGGCATCACTACTTGCTGTGCCATCTGAATACTCCTCTATTGTGCAATGATGACCTCAACCCCCTGCTCCTCGAGCGCGGTGATGAGGTCATGGGGAAAGCCATTGTCGGTGACAATGGTATCAATCTCCGTAACTGGCATGATTCTGACAAACCCACGATTGCCGACCTTCGATGAGTCGACGCAAAGCACCCTTCTCGTTCCTTGGCTGCACATGCGCTGGACCACCTGTGCATTCTCCACCAAGCTGGTGGTGAGCCCGTGCTCGAGGGTAAAGCCATCGGTGCCGAAAAACGTGGTTGTCACATGATAATCCTCTATTTGGCTGATGGCGGCAGGGCCTACCAACGCTTCAGCTTGGGGACGGTACTCGCCTCCCACCAAGGTGACGTTCAGCTGGGAGTTGGCCCGTGCATAGGGAAGGATGAGGGTGGAGTTGGTCACCACCTTTACATTCCGTTTGCCAAAGAGATGGCGGGGGATCAAAGAACAGGTAGAACCGTTGGTGATCATGATGCAATCGTTGTCCTTCACCAAGGAAGCGGCACATTTGGCGATTGCTTCCTTCTGGGATGTGTTCGAACCATCCCGAAACGAAGCTTGGGGGGAGGAAGCGACCACCACCCTGCCATGGGAACGGACCACCAGACCTTTTGCATCAAGGTCTCTCAAATCGCCTCTGATGGTGACTGCAGACACCCCAAGCTCCAAACTGAGCCGGGTGACCGGATACTCTTCTCCACTGCGCAGCAGCTGGAGAATCTTTTCCTCACGAGGGGAGAGCCCTAGCATAGTATTTGCTCCTGCTTTCTATTTGCTTTCGTAACACTTTCGATTCTATTATGTATTGGTAAATAAATCAAGGAAAAGTGCTACTCCAAATGAAACACCTCTTCGAGGGGGAGTGAAATGGGAGAATTGTCCGGATTTGTTTCCATAATATCAGCCATATACGCCCACCACTTCTGGACAATCGGGTTTGTTCCAAGATCCTGGGAGCCGCTCGTACCCTGAACTTTCTGGAAAGCAAACAGTCTCCCGCTCTCCCGATCGAGAAAAATCGAGTAGTCATACACCCCACTCTCGCTGAGCAGGGCTTTCAACTCCGGCCAGATGGCATCATGCCGCTTCTGGTACTCTTCCTCAAACCCTTTTTTCAATTGCATCACAAACGCCTGTCGCATCATTCACTCCTTATCGTTGTGCCTGAAGCCGAAGCTTTCGGTTTGCCTTGTAGAGATCGAGCAATCTGGGCAATAACACTGCACTGATCAGAAGGCTTCCAATGACGATGGTCATCAGCGTACCGCTGAACTTGAGCAGGCCCATGCCGAACTTCAGGTAGCCGACCAAAAGCGAGCCGAGGAAGACTCCGAAGACGGTACCTCGTCCACCGGTGATGGCGACGCCACCCAAGACGACCAAGGTGATGATCTCCAAATCCCAGCCAGTAGCGATATTCGACCGGACCGAGAGGATGCGGCTTGCCAAAAGAACGGCGGTCAAACCACAGAAGAAACCGGTGATGGTGAAGTTGATGATTCGGGTAAGCTTCACATTGACACCACTGAACCGAGCTGCCTCAGCACTGTTTCCGATGGCATACAGCCTTCGGCCGTAGGTCGTCTTGTGCAGGATGAAGGCAAACAGCAGCATCAGCACCAGATAGAGCACGAACTCAAAAGGAATGATGGTTCCTTTGATGAACTCCTGGCCAAAGAACCCGAATCCTTCAGGAAAGGAGGTGCGGGCCTGATCACCCAACAGACCGATGGAGATACCGCGGAAAATGGATTGGGTAGCCAAGGTAACCGCAATTGCCGGCATGTTCAGAGTGGTGATCATCAGCCCATTGAACAGGCCTGCCAAGGTTCCCACCAAAAGCGACAGGGCGATCAGGGAGGGAATCGAAGCCCCGCCTTGGGCTGCAGAACCGACCACGTACGCACAGAGGGCGATGATGGACGCAATCGAGATGTCGATATCGCCGCACATGATGATGAAAATCATCGGCAGGGCCATGATCGCCTTCTCCGAGAACTGGAAGGTGGCGTTCATCAGGTTGAACCAATCCAGAAAGTATGGGGTCTTGAGCGTAAAGAAGATGAACATGCTTGCAAAGATGATGCACAACAGCACTTCCCACTTGGTGAAGAACTCGATCAGCCGGTTCTTCAGCGACATTTCATTGATAAGGCGGCTTTTTGCCACCAGGTCTCGCTGTTCGTCCATATGCTAACCTCTCCTCTGTGCAAGCAGCTTCTTGTTCTTGTGTTGGTCAGATAGGGTATTGAGTGTCAAAGCAAGGAGAATGATCAGGCCTTGGACAAATGTCTGCCAGAAAACCGAAAGGTAGATGACAGGAAGTGCATTGGTGACCACACCCAGAAAGAGGGTACCCAAGACCACGCCGATGATGCCTCCTGCCCCGCCGGAGAAGTTTACACCCCCCAACACGCAGGCAGCGACAGCCTGCATCTCAAAGCCGGTTGCCATCTCATTGACCGCCGACGCATAGCGTGCGGTCCACAAGGCTCCTGCAAGACCGCACAAGGCTCCGCTGACCAAAAAGACCACTACCCGCACACGGTTTTCGTTGACACCGACAAACTTGGCGGCGGTCGGGTTGGCCCCGATGGCATAGATCTCACGCCCGGTGCGGGTGAACCT
>JAAYQY010000421.1 GCA_012519125.1 Spirochaetales bacterium | reverse complement strand
TTTGTGGATGCGTCTGTGTTTGTCTGGGCCAATGCCCAGGTCCAGAGCGATCTTGAACACTGCAAGGTGGTGTTCTTCGATGAGATCGGAAAGCTGGAACTGCACGGCAAGGGATTTGCGCCCTCCTTTCGCTCCGCCTTGGAAACAGAAGCAGTATCGGTTGTTGCAGCAGTGCGCACCAGCTTTCTGGACGAGGTGATCCACACGTTTTCTTTGGAAAAGCATCCCTACTCGCTGGTGAACGTTGCCAAGCCCATAAGGAATGGATCATGAATGAATTGTACTGGTTGGTGATGTTGGTTCTGAATTTTCTTCTGATCATGTTGGCATTGCGCCTATGGGGGAAGATGGGCCTCTATATTTGGGTTCCGATCAGTGTCATTCTTGCCAATATCCAGGTAACCAAGAATGTCATGCTCTTTGGCATGGAAGCAACGCTGGGCAATATCGTCTATGCCACCGGATTCCTCGCCACCGATATCCTCAGTGAACTTTACGGCAAGCGTGAATCGGCCAAGGCGGTGGCAATCGGCTTTTTCAGCCTGCTTGCCATGACCATCATCATGCAGGTTGCTCTGCTTTTCGAGCCGGCAGCTTCTGACATCGCCCATCCCTCGCTAAGTCTGGTTTTCGGACTCATGCCCCGCATTGCACTCGGATCTTTGATTGCCTACCTCATAAGCAACCTGCATGACATCTGGGCCTTTGACTACTGGAAACGCAAGAAACCGGGAAGGAACACCTTGTGGCTGCGCAACAACCTCAGCACCTTTGTAAGCCAGCTCATCGATACGCTGGTATTCACTCTCATTGCTTTCTTGGGAGTCTATCCACAATCGGTGCTGATCCAGATCATCATCAGCACCTACGTACTGAAGTGGGTGGTTGCGATGTTGGACACCCCTTTCATGTACCTTGCCAGAAATTGGAACGAGAAGCAGAAGCTCCCCCAATGATCATTTGGGGGGAAGCACCTCGCCCAAGGCCTTGATGCACTCCTTCGTTCCTGCATAGAAGGAAGGGGAGAACGGCTTGCGCTCCAACAAGAAAGCATCGTCATACACGAACTTTTTTCCGTTCACATACTCAATGTCCATGCCACAGTGCAAAAGCACCGCATGGGCTGAAGCGATGTCCCAAACATAGCAACTTTGGTTCACGCATCCTTGGATGTGGTCATACAGCACCGGACTGAGCATATGCAGGATGGAGGAGCCGAAAATCCTTATTTTCCCATCGAAGTGAGAGAAGTCCATCAGTCGCTGTCCACTGGATCCCATGGTGATCTGGTGGGGAAAGCTCTTCTCCCCGCCCATGCTGAAGGGACGGTCATTGACCAACAGTTCCTTGCCCGGGTCAAGTCGAACATAAAGCTCATCCTCGCCAAGGCCCCACCGGGGGCAACTGATCATGGCTCCCACCGGTTTCCTGTCACGGTCCAGGATGCCCAATGCCACTGCCCACGACGGGAGACCTTGGGAGTAGACATCGGTACCGTCGATAGGATCAAGGACGAACGTGCACGGAGCATCCTCCCTGTACGGGGTGAGTGTCTCCTCGCTGATGATATTTGCCTGAGGGAAAAGCTGTGCTACCACCGCAAGAATCTTAGCAGAGATGGCCAGATCAGTTTCAGTGAGTACCGAACCATCACTTTTGTAGGAGCGGTGGATAGTTGCTTGCTTTTCTTTGGCCATTCGGCCACAGGAACGAACCGCTTCACTCAGCTCGTCCAATGCCTTTGTATCAAGTGATAATTCCATTCTCTTGCATAACCTTCTTGCTCATGGTAGGGTAATGGCGCTTATGCAAACCCCATTATCAGTACTTGTCCAATCGTATATCAAAACCTCTCCAGCTTACAAGGCTTTTCATGCCGAAGAGCGCTCGGTAACCATACAAGGCCTCGAGGGCTATCCTTTGTCGGAGTTCTTGCGCCTGGTTGCCCGAAAGGTGAAAGGGCGTGTTTGGGTCATCTGCCCGACAGAGGACAGTGCTCTGCAACTGTTGAAGGATAGCGGGGTGGATCCATCACCATCGCTTGTGATGCAAACCCCTCTTGGGGGTCAGGAGATGCGCACCCTCTATCTTCCGGGCAACGGGAGAAAACTCTATTCGCCCTTCCAGGCGGACAATGTGGAGTATGAGCAGCTTTCCAGGCTCTCATCCATCCAAGAGATGAAGAGTGGGCTTATCATCACTCACCTCAGACCCTTTGTCGCCCCGGTGGTCCTTCCCACGGCTCTGGAGCAGTCCAGCCTGCAGATCAAGAAAGGCTCAGCCTTCGACAGTACCAACATTGCCCAACTTCTTACCAACGCAGGGTATGTGCACACGGTTACTACCACTACCATGGGAGAGTTCAGTCTTCGTGGGGAAGTCCTGGACGTCTTTCCGTTCGAGAGCGAGAATCCATACCGCATCTATGCCGACTGGGATACGGTGGGGAAGATCAGCACCTACAACCCCATCACCCAAGAGACCATTGCAACACTTCCCAAGTTCAGCATCTCTTTGTTTGATGCAGAAACCGGTTTGGCAACCGGTTCAATACGCTCATATTTTGAAGCTCATGACTTCTTCTGCTTCGTCGGTGACCAACGCTTGGCAACCAGCTACCACAGCCTTGAGCTTGAGGCGAAGGCTCTGTATCGCCAAGCCTTCCTCTCTGACCGACAGGCTCCCAAGCCTGATGAGTTGCTTTTCAACTTTCCTGCGTTCCAAAAGGAAGCTGTACATTCCATCGTGGTATTGGACATTGCAGGGCAGAAAAAAGAGGCCTACCAGTTCGATATCGAAGGTCCGAGGTCCTATTTCGGTAACTTTACGCTGCTCAAGGAAGAGCTGAAAAGCCTGGAAAAACAGGGATGGAAAGTCACGGTCTTTACGGAGAATCAGGTCCAACGCCAGCGCCTCATGCAGATGCTCAGTGCTTTTCCCTTCCTCTCTTGGGAGAACCGTGAGCTCAGCGGGGGTTTTTCCATCCCCTCGCTGAAAGTCATCGCCATCTGTGAGCACGAGATCTTCGGGCGCAGGAGGCAGGTGGTCAAAACCCTGCAGCATACCCAATCATCGCCTTTGGACTCCTTTGTCGATCTCAATGAAGGTGATTATGTAGTGCATGTGAACTACGGGGTTGGGCAGTTTGTCAAGATCGACCGAGTATCCAGTTTTGACCGGGAACGGGATTTCATCAAGATTGCGTTCGCTGACAACGAGATGCTCTATGTTCCCATCGAGCAAGCCAACCTCGTGCAACGCTACATCGGCAGCGACAACGGTTCACCGAAGAAGGACAAGCTTGGGGGCCAAGGCTGGGAGAACAAGAAAGCAAGAGCCCGCAAGAATGCAGAGGATCTGGCAAAGCATCTTATTGAGCTCTACGCAAAGCGCCAGAACAGTGTGGGCTTCGCATTCCCCAAGGATACCGACTGGCAGTTGCAGTTCGAGGCCTCCTTTCCCTTTGATGAGACTGCAGACCAACTCTCTTGCATCGAGGATATCAAGGCCGATATGGAGATGCCGAAAGTCATGGACCGCCTCGTTTGCGGGGATGTCGGCTATGGAAAAACTGAGATTGCTTTTCGTGCAGCCTTCAAGGCGGTGATGGGAGGCAAGCAGGTAGCCTTTCTTGCTCCGACCACCATCCTTGCCGAGCAGCACTACCAGAATTTCCTCAAGCGGTTGGGAACCTTTCCTGTACGCTGTGCACAGCTTTCAAGGATAGTTCCCAAGAAAGAGCAGAAACAGACCCTCCTCGCCTTGGCGGAAGGGAAGGTTGATGTGCTCTTCGGAACCCATCGCATCCTGCAAAAGGATATTCTCTATCGTGACCTTGGTCTGTTGGTCGTTGACGA
Organism: Spirochaetales bacterium; assembly: GCA_012519125.1. GTDB lineage: Bacteria > Spirochaetota > Spirochaetia > Sphaerochaetales > Sphaerochaetaceae > Sphaerochaeta. Next base: position 4,781 of record JAAYQY010000421.1, on the reverse strand, counting down.
GGAGCAGCGCTTCGGGGTGAAGGACAAGGAGCGGATCAAGACACTGAGAACGAGCATCGACTCGCTCTCTCTCAGTGCAACCCCCATACCCCGAACGCTCTATATGTCGCTGCTCAAGATCAGGGATATGTCGCTTCTTGCAACCCCACCCATTGCCCGGCGCCCGATCGAGACGCATATCGGGGAGTACGACGAACAGACCATCGTGAAGGCCATCCGTGACGAGGTGAGCAGGGGTGGGCAGGTATTCTTTCTGCACAACCGCATCGAGAGCCTTGATGAGGTGGTCTTCCAACTCTCCAAGCTGCTCGGTGATGTCATCATTGAAAGTGCCCACGGCCAGATGGACAGCGCAAAGCTGGAAGACACGATGCGCAGGTTCATCCATGAAGGAATCCAGGTGCTGGTATCCACTACCATCATAGAAAACGGCATCGACATCCCCAATGTCAACACCATCATCATAGACCGCGCCGACCTGTATGGGCTCAGTCAGCTCTACCAATTGAGGGGAAGGGTAGGACGTAACGACCAACAGGCTCATGCCTACCTCTTCTATCCCCAGGGTAGCGCCCTCAGCGAGATTGCGGTCAAGCGCCTTAAGATCATCAGCGAACACACAGAACTGGGATCAGGCTTCAAGGTGGCAATGAAGGACATGGAAATCCGGGGAACGGGAAACCTGCTCGGGCGTGAGCAGAGCGGCCAGCTTGCCTCGGTGGGACTGGATATGTATATCCGCATTCTTGATGAAGCCATCAGGGATCTGCAGCGCTCCGGGCTGAAGGAAGAGGAGAAGGAAGTATTCCTCGAACTCGACTACACCGGTTTCATTCCCGACACCTACATCAAGGCCCCATCGGTGAAGTTCGATGTCTACCGAAAGATCTCTTCAATCGCCAATGAAGAACAATTGCAAGGTCTTTCCAGCGAGCTGGCCGACCGGTTCGGTCCCCTTCCCGAGGAGGTGGCCAACCTCCTGTACATCGCCGAGATCAAAATCATCTGTCGTAAGCTTTCGATCATACATCTGACCGATCGCAAGCAGGTGGTATCCATTGAGTTCGGCAAAGTCGCGAACCTGAATGTGAACAAGGTGATGAATCTCATCGCCCTCAGTAACAAGAGCATCTGGCTTGATATGAGACGGATGAATGTCATGTATATGAAAACTGATGCGGTTTCCCTCAAGGACAAGGCTCTCTTTTTGATGGAAAAACTGCAAAGATTGCTGTAGGAGTTTGGATGCAAGAGAACCAAGAGACAATTTATCAGGATATTCCCGAACTCAAGTGGGTGGAGAGCAGGGAAGAGGGGACTGAACGCGAGGTGAAAAGCTACGTTCTGCGTTCCTCATACCTGAGAACCTACCAGGTTGAGGCAGTGAAAAAGTACTATGCCACGTACGGTCTTGCGTACGAGAAGCGTATTTTGGATTGGAAGCAGATATTTGGCAATGACAAGCCGGTGGTTATTGAAATCGGTTTTGGGATGGGAACAGCAACTGAGCGTATCGCAAAAGAGCGAAACCAGTACAACTATCTCTGTCTGGAGGTTTTTCTTTCCGGTTTTGCCAAGCTTCTGGACAAGGTAGGATCACAGCAGTTGGACAATGTCAGATTGATGCGCTTTGATGCTGTACAGGTGCTCACCGATATGGTAGGAGATGGATCGGTTGCCGGCTTCCATATCTTTTTCCCTGATCCCTGGCCGAAAAAACGCCAACAGAAACGGCGCCTGATCCAAAAGCCTTTCACCTCCTTGCTTGCCTCGAAACTCTCCAAAGGTGGGTACATCTACTGTGTGACCGACTGGGAGGAGTATGCCTACCAGATGCTGGATGTGCTTGGATCCACCGAGGGCTTGGAGAATCCCTACCAAGGCTTCTGCCCTGCAGTGACTTGGCGGGATACAACCAAATTCGAAAAGAAGGGCTTGGAGAAGCATCATCCCATCAATGAGGTTTGGTTCGAGAAGCAGTGAAAAAGAGGGAAGGGAGCTTGCCGCCGCAAGCTCCCTTCCAAAATTCCACAAATTCACTCTCAAGCAATCAGAAACGCACACATTTGTTCTGATTGTCCACCACCAATCCTATTCCTGTTCTTCCTTCAAGGATTCCTTGTAGGCTTTGATCACTTCGTCGGCAAGTTTGCCGCTCAGTGGCTCATAGTGGTCGAACTCCATCTCAAAGCTTCCTGTTCCACTGGTCATCGACTTAAGGTCGATGGCATAGTTGAGCAGTTCCGCCTGGGGTACCTGAGCTTTCACCAACTGCAAATGCCCCATATCTTCCTGGCCGAGCACCCGTCCCCGTTTCCCCGAAAGGTCGGAAAGGATGTCACCCAAATAGCTGTTCTCTATATATACACTGAGTTTCATGATTGGTTCAAGTAGCACAGTCCCTGCTTTTTCCAAGGCCATTCGCATTGCTCCCTTGGCTGCAAGCTTGAAAGCCATCTCACTCGAGTCAACCGGATGCTCCTTTCCATCGATGAGCGTTACCCCGATATCCATCATGGGATAGCCGGCGAGGAAGCCTTCTTCCATCTGCTCATGCAGGCCTTTCTCGATGCCAGGGATGTAGCCCTTGCTTACCGATCCGCCCTTGATGGCATTGGTGAATGAGTAATAGGCCCCACGTTCAATTGGCTCGATTTCGATGAGAACACGGGCGTACTGACCATGTCCACCGCTCTGCTTCTTGTGCGAATACTCGGCGATGCCACTCTTGCGGCTGATCGTTTCACGGTAGGCAACACGGGGCAACTTGGTCTGGATATTGATTTTCTGCTTATCCTTGATTTTGTCCAAGATCATATTCAGATGCAATTCACCCATACCGGCGACTACGTTTTCCTTGGTTTCTTCGTTGAACTTGATCCTGAAAGTAAGATCCTCTTCAGTAACCTTGTGGAACGCTTCGTTCATCTTTACTTCGCTCTTCTTGTCATCGGAGCTGATGGCCAAACTGTACGTAGGTTGTGGGAAGGCGAGGGGCTTGAGGCGAAGCTTCTGGTCTGTTCCTTCGACCAAGGTTGCGTTGGTGGTTGCAATGTTGCTCTTGGCAATAACGCCGATATCTCCAGCTGCCAAAGCATCGGTTTCAATAAGTTTCTTTCCTACCAGGCGGTATACCTTTCCTGGGCGTTCCTTGCGGCTGAGATCCGGATTGTACAGCTCTGTATCACCTTTGACTGTACCGCGCAAGACTTTCAAAAAGCTCAACTTGCCGCTGAACTGGTCAATGGTGGTCTTGAAAACTACAGCAGCCGCACTTCCTTCAGCGGTGATGGGGAATTCAACGGATGAACCATCCTCTGCAAGAGCCCAGTCGAGCTTTCCAATCGGTTTGGGGAAGTTGTTGCGAATGAAGTTCAACAGGCTGATGATACCTGCGCCTTGCTCGCCAGCTCCGCAAAAAACTGGTACAACGCGGTTATCATTCATACCCTCTCGCAAACCTCTGCGAATTTCATCGCTATCCAGGGTACCGGCTTCGAAATACTTCTCGATGAGGTCATCAGCACCTTCTGCAGCATTCTCAATAAGATCATTGCGGTACTGTTCCACGAAGTCAGCCATATCGGCGGGGATATCTCCCACGGTCTCCTTGCCATTCTTATCGATGAAATATGCTTTGTTCTCTATCAGGTTGATGACTCCCTTGAACTCCTTGCCGCTTCCGATGGGAACAACAACAGGTACAAAGGAAGTCTTGAATGTCTCTTTCAGGTTATCCAGAACATGGGTATAGTCAGCGCGGTCACGGTCCATCTTGTTGATGAACACTGCTCGCGGCTTGTTTCGTTCGTCAAGGTAGCGCCAGAGCTTGATTGTCTCGATTTGTGCTCCATCGCGCCCGTCCACGACCATGAGGGCTGTCTCGCAGGAGCGGAATCCGCAGATGGTCTCACCGATGAACCCTGCGGTTCCCGGAGTATCGATGAAATTGAGTGTCTTGCCTTCCCAATTCAGGGAAGCGAGGGAGGCGTGGATGGAAATCTTGTGGTTGATTTCTTCTTCAGTAAAGTCACTGGTGGTCTTTCCGCTTGCTACTGTTTCTGCCCGGGAAATCACATTTGCGTAAAACAACATCTGTTCAACCAGTGTGGTTTTCCCGGTTTCGTTGTGGCCGATGACGGCGACATTCCTCAAGTCTGTGCTTACAACGCTCATAATTCCTCCTTCGATCACCTTGAGATGCTGGGGTGATCCAGAACGCATGAAACAATGGTACGCCCCATAATCTCATATGTCAAAAGAATTCTTTGGTTGCACAAAAAGGCAGACACCACAATCATGGCGTCTGCCTGAAAAATCAGGAGAAAAATTGAGCTGCTTGTCCTAGCGGGTCATGCTGACATTCACATCAATGATATGGCTGATGTCCTGTTTCAATTTGTAGGCAAACTGATCCATTACGGTCACATCGTTGGGGAGCTTGTCGCCGTCTTCGCAGAAAAATGTCCAGCAGGGCACATCAAGTGCAGCACTGATTTTCTCGATGGTTGCAAAGGACGGTGCTTTTCTTGACGTTTCGATTTCTGTTACAAACGAAGTGGAAACGCCAATCTTTTCAGCAAGCTGTGCCTGGGTCAGGGAAAGCTTGCGTCTGCGCTCCTTAAGATTTCTCGCGAAAATGTCCTGCAAATTGTAAGTTCTCGGCATGTTGTACTCCTCTGTCGTAAATGCAATTACTTAGACTGATCTTTGTCGTGAACCTTCACTTCCTCCTTCAGTCTAATATTTTCACTTGTTACAATACATTTTAGTCACGAATT
>JAAYQY010000420.1 GCA_012519125.1 Spirochaetales bacterium | reverse complement strand
TGCCTTGAGTGCATGCTGTTCGAAGAACAAGGAGAGGGAGAGCTCATTCGCCTCCAAGCAATTCTTTTCCGAGTCGTAGGTGAGAGCTGCCAGACCGCGGTAGCGTTCCTCGTTGTACTCTGCTAGCAAGCGTAGGGCAATCTGTTGGTGAAACTGCTTGTCACGATAGAGGCCGAATGTTGGTTCGAGCTCGAAGGAGACAGTTCTGCTCGCCTGTTCGGCAAAGAAATCGAAGCTGTAGAGCGGCAGCAACACAAGAACAACCAGAAATACCAAGAGTATGCGTTTCATCAGAGCCTCCCGGTTTCCAAGAATTTCAGGGTGAAGTATGCGCTGTTCAACGGAACATCAAAACGGGTCTGCATCATCACCAGACGGGTTGCATGACCACTGCTTTCTGTTGTCATCGTAAGGGCCTTGGCTATGGGTTTTCCGTCGACCACATCGGTTTGGTCGGTAACCAGAGTTTTCAAAAGGGTTGTTCCATCCCTGTCATAAAACTGCACACGCAGGGGAAGGAAGGTAGCCTTGTCCACTACGGTAACCGTCTTACCATAGGTCTCCTTCTCATACGGAATCGACTGGATGATATATCGTGTTGCATCCTCCTCCAGCATTTGATGTGCTGCCTGTTTCTCGTCGTAGGTGGTTGAGGCCATATCCGCATAGGAGAAATCACTACCCATGAACGAGCCTCCCTCCTCTGATGAGCCGATGCGTCTGCTTCGTTTCAAGGCGGGCAGGTAGATCCACATCTCACTCTTCCCGTCTTCCTTCTCAAGGGAGAGAAAGCGGGTATTGCGTACATTCTCCGGGGAGAGGAAGATCGTAAGGGAGGATGTCAGTCCATCCTTGGTCTGGCTCAAGGTTTGGATTCTCCGCTCGCGTATCTGCCCGTTTGGATCGATGAGGGTAAGCATCAGGTCGAGGGCTGAAGAGGAAGAGCTCTGTGTTTCCATGACCTTGGTCATAACATGGCCGGCAGACAGATCTGCCCAGACCAAACTGGCAGCCAGGATGAGCAGAATGAGCGTGATGAATGGTCGTTTCATGGGTTCCTCCGGGTGATGAGTGAGCTGTAGTGCACCTTGATGGCACCGAGAATGAGCAAGGCACTGAGTGAGGCGCTTATCATGGCAATTGAGAAGAGCAGCCCCATGTTTGCTATGGGGATGAAGCGGCTGAACAGCAAGCCGGAGAATCCCAAGGCAACCGAGGCTGCATTTGCAAGAATCGCCTTGCCGGTTGTTTGCATGATGGTGACAAGATCTTGATCATCACGTTGGAATGCTGCGATCAGATGAATGGCATAGTCTATCCCTACCCCGATGCAAAGGGCCGCAAGCAGGCTGGTGATGATATCCAGCTTGATGGAGAAGATGGCCATGGCAGCGAACACCGCAGCCAAGGCAAAGAGGCAGGGGATCATGCTGATGGTGGCAAGCTTTGCCGACCTGAACGTAAGCAAGACCAAGAGCCAGACAGCAATCAGCGAACTGAAGAGGGAGATGAGCTGGCTTTTGGTCACCAAGTCGGTAAGGGCGAGGCTCACTGCCTCTCCACCCCCAATCTCAACCGTCCAGGATGAGGGGAAGAGGGTTGGGATCAAATCGGAGAGATGCCGCAGTGTCCGGGTATCAGACCCCTTGAGCAAAATGGTGATGAGCAGGTGTTCCGGCTCGAGCGGATCATCGATGAACGCATCGAGGGAGGCGCTGTACAGAAGCAGATATTGGGCAATGAGGGAGGAGAGTTGGTTCTCATCTTCCAGCCCGTATCTCTCTGGATCAAGCGGAATCTCATACCGTCCCTGTCCTCCTGCTTGTGTGGCTTGAGACTCATAGGGTTCCACGCTTGTGGTATCAGGGGGTACGTCAGAGAAGAAATCAAAGACAGGTTCGTCCTCTCTTGCCGGTGAAATGGGCAGCTCATCGCCGGGACCAAGCAGCTGATTCATCCGTTTCACGAAGGGAAGGATGGATTGGACTGAACCTACAAGCGGCTCCTTCTCCAGTTCTTGTATTGCTCTCTCGATTGTGGAGAGTGTCTGGGGATGGAGTGCCGAGTCGCTCGGCTTGAGCATGACAGAGAGCGATGAACTGCCTTGCATGCGCTGGTTGTACGATTCTGTATCCTGAACCAAGTCAGAGGATTTGGAAAAGAATGCAAGGATGTTTGTCCCCTTTTCAAGGTTGTTGTAGGAGAGTGGCAGAATGATGGCTGCCAAGGCGAGCGAGATGAACAAGGTAGCCTTGCCATAGTGATTCGATAGGGATGTCTCTATCCTCAACCACACACCTCTGCCTACCTTTTTCCGCACCCTGCTTCGTGATGGCCTCTTCTGGTAGACCAAGCGGATCAAGGCTGGCAGAAGGATCAGGGAGCTGAAGGCACAGACAACCACCCCGATGAAGCTGAGCAGGCCAAAGGTTCGGAAAGGGAGGAGGGGACTGGTGATCTGGGCGAGAAAGCCGAAAGCGGTAGTGGCTGCAGCAGAAAGGATAGGGTAGGTGTTCTTTCTGACAACCTTGGTTAATGCTGCCGTTACTCCCACCTCTTCATACTCCTCAAAGAAGTGGCTGAAAATATGGATGGTGTATGCGCTGCCGACTATCAGAAGCAGTATGGGAACCAGCATGGTTGCCATGGTGAAGGTGATGCCGGTCCAACTCATGATTCCCAGTGTCAATGAACTGCTGAAGAGCAGCGGCACAAGGCAGAGCAGTGTTGCCTTGATGCTTCTGAGGAAAAGATAGAGCACAAGCATGATGAGAACGGCAACAACCGGACCGAGGGTGATCATGTCGGAAAGGAGACTGATCTTGATCTGCTCATTTACCACTGGCAGTCCCAAAATGGACGTATCCACGGTACCTTCCAAGGGAGCCAACAGCTGCTTGAGGGAGGTAAGGAGCTGTGAAGCGTTGTAATCAGTCTGTGTCTGGATAAGGATGGATACACTTCTCCTGTCCTTGCTGAGGAAAATTCCCTCATAGAAGCTTGGCCAACTGGCGATGCGTGCTTCCAGCTCTGTGATGCTGCCCATGGTGAGCGGTACGACGTTCACCCCGTCCAGAGCACTCTCAAGATGCTTGAGATTGCTCAGCGAGCTGGCTTGCTTCACTCCCTCCAGTTGCGCAATACGGTCTGTGAGTTCTCCAAGGAGGGCGAGATGCTCGGTGGTAAGTATGCCTTTCTCATCCTCAAGGCTCACAACCAGGGCATCGAGAGATCCAAAGGTTGCTTCAATCCTTCTGTTCGTCTCCACCACCGGAGCTTTGGCTGGGATGAATACGTCGGTGGATGAGTCGATTTTCAGCCTTCCGACTCCCACAAGGCTGAGGACAGAGATAAGAGCGCATACGGTTATGATGACTGCATCTCGATTCACTTTGTATCCCATATCATCACTGTATCGACTGCAGGCAGGTTCGCAATCGCCCCCTCAGAGCATATTGCCTCACCTTTGCGGGTGAGAGGCCTGTTTTTGGTCCGGTTTGCACGCTTTACAAAAGGCTGTCCATCTACGATGATTGGGTAGGGGGCAAGGAATGAACTACACAAAAATTGTGGCTACACTCGGGCCTGCGAGCAGCACCTATCCGATGATCAAGGCCATTCTCGAAGCAGGGTGCCGGGTCATTCGTCTCAACTTCAGCCATGGAAGTCATGAAGAGCAGCAAATGCGTCATGACCTTGTGCGCCAGGCCAGCAGGGAATTGGGCATTCCTGTTGCCATCCTCATGGATTTGCAAGGACCGAAGATTCGTCTTGGACAGCTGAAGGAGCCTTCCTACACGCTTGAAAAAGGAGAGACGCTGGTGGTTACCACCATCCCTTGCCTGGGAACCCGCAACCGGGTGAGCATCGATTACCCCTACTTGCATGAGGAGATTCTTCCCGGCTCAAGGATTCTGATCAATGATGGGCTGGTCTCGTTGGTGGTGGAACGGGTGGAAGGACAGGATATCCATTGCAGGATGCTCGAAGAGGGGACACTGCTTGCACGCAAGGGGGTGAACCTCCCTTCGGTTCCTCTGCGCTATCTCAGCTCGTTCACCAAAAAAGATGAGGCGGACCTCGCCTTTGCTTTTTCCAACCACATTGATTATGTAGCGCTCTCCTTTGTACGCAGTGCAGAGGATGTGAAAGCACTCAAGGCGTATATGCTCGCCACCTTCGGTTCGACCATTCCCATCATCAGCAAGATCGAGAAACCGGAGGCAGTGGTGAATCTTTCCTCCATCATGGCCGAGTCGAGCGCCATCATGATCGCCCGTGGCGATCTTGGAGTCGAGGTCCCTGCTGAGGAAGTGCCCTTGATCCAGAAAGCGATCATCCGCTCCTGCATCGATGCAGGGCTTCCGGTCATCACTGCCACCCAGATGCTTGAATCGATGATGCACAACCCCCGTCCCACCCGGGCGGAAACCGACGATGTCGCCAATGCAGTCCTCGATGGAACCAGTGCTGTCATGCTCAGCGGTGAGACGGCTGCAGGGGAGTATCCCTTGCAGGCAGTCACCACCATGGCACGCATTGCGAGCCTTGCTGAACGCAGCACGGCTTTCCGTCGTCAGGTCTTCAACCAGATCAGCACACTGGATCCTGGTCGCAAACAGACCAAGACCGAAGCAGTGGGTATGGCTACCCGCGAGCTTGCACTCTCCATCCAAGCCTCGTACATCGCCTGTTTCACCCAATCTGGTTCAACAGCCCGACTTATCGCCAAGTTCCGTCCCTCTGTTCCCATCATCGCCTTTTCACCCTTGGAAAGTGTGGTACGGTATCTTGCGCTCTCTTGGGGGGTGACCCCGATCCTTATCGATCCGCAAGAGTCGGTAGACCAACTGCTTGCCTATGCACCCCAGTACCTTCAGGAGCATGGCTTGGTCAAGGAAGGAGAGACGGTGGTCATCACCGCCGGGGTCCCGGTTGGGAGCTCGGGCAAGACGAATATGATCAAGGTGGTGGAGATAGAGTAGCTCAGTTGGGTTGGAAGGAGATTGCTGCCCCCAGGCTCAAGGCTCTCCCCTTGTGGTCGAAGAGATCCAATGCTCGCAATTCCAGCCCAAGATATACCGAATTCACCAGCTCGAACGGAAGCAGGCGCAACCCGACATTCACCAAGCCCCGGTCATCAGCATCGGAGAAAGAGGGGGTTGCGCTGTAGCTCACGTTTCCGAAGTCGAGCAGGAACACCACTTTGTCCTTGAATGTGTCTGCAAAGAACGGCGTCTGGAAAGCCAGGGCAAAGTTGATGTTGCTGTTCATCTTCTCTTGGAACGAGTAGCCGAGCAGTATCGTCGTCTTGGAAGGCCTCTCCATGATAGAGCTTTCAAAGGTGGAGGCAACATAGAGTTGCAGGGCAGCTTGATTGCCTTCCGAGACCGAACTGATCTGGCCAAGCAAACCAAGGGCAAAGCTTGTGTTCTCCTTTTGGGAAAATCTCCATTTTGCATTGAGCAACAGGTCTGTGTCCTGTGCAATGTCTACGGCAAGGCTGGTCTCGAACGTATCCTTGAATGAGAGCAGGAGTGAGGGGATATGGGCTACCTTCTCCTTGCTGAAGGTGGCTGAATATGCGGTGGTAACTGCAGGGGAGTTGGTGCTTTTGGTGATTTCGGCACTGCTGACCACCAGATATCCGGTTGATCCGTTAAGATTCGTTTGAGCCCAGAGCAGGCTGAAGCTGAGGCAGAAGAGTAGAATAAGCAGGATTCGTTTCATGGCAGTCTCCTCCCCTTAGCGTGGCGAATTCTTCTCTTCTGGTCAAGAATCAGGCTTTCTGTGCTTTCATATCTGCTTTGCAACGGTACATTGCATCATCGGCCTTGCTGACGATGTTGGCAAACTTTTCCTTCTTCTTTGGTATATAGACCGCCGAACCCACGGCAACCTGATAGGTTATTTTTTGTGAGGTGGAGAAGTAGGCAAGCACGGTGTTTGCAAGGTTCTGGACGCTTGTTTCGGTGACAGAAGGGATGATGGCAAGAAATTCATCCCCTCCATACCGGAACACCTGTGCATGATGCGGCAGCAGGTGGACCAAGCGCTGGGAGAAGTCCTTGAGGATCAGGTCGCCGGCTTTGTGCCCTTCCCGGTCGTTGATGAGTTTCAGGTCGTTGATATCCATCATCAACACACCCAGTGGTTCCAGATGGGTTTTTTGGGCAATCCGTTCAAGTTCCCGTTCATAGGAAGCTCTGTTTCCGACTGCAGTCAGGGCATCGGTATATGCCATTTCCAACAACATCTGTTCCTTGAGCAGCCCTTCGGTCTTCTGCCGAACCAACGTTATGCTATGCCAGAAGAGCACCACAGCCGCCATGGCCATACCAAAGTGGAGGATGACTGCACTTTCGAGGGTGATGTTCATTGCGAGCAGCACCACCTCGGCAAGGATGGAGAAGAGCAGAAACCCCATGGCCAGAAGAAACGAGCTGAGCCTGGAGTTGCCCTTGAGGTACTCTAGGAAGAGACATGCGAAGAGACTGAGCAAAAAGAGTGCCAGTGCCAGTCCGCTGACCAGCAGAAGATCAGTATATTGGGTGATTCCGAGAACCTGCAGCACAGCTCCGAGAACGTAGGCAAGGATGAAAATCAGGCTGACTCTGCGGAAGTGGCGGATTCTCCGATGTACGGGGTAGGAGTGATAAATATAGTTGACCAGAAAGTTGGGAAGCAGGTAGAGAGCGAAAAAGCTGAGGTTGATCAACAAGGCAGGATTGCGGAAGAAGAGGAATTTGCTGGGCGTCTGGCTGAACACCCAACTGCCAAGCATGAGCAGCACCAAGCCGAAGTAGAAGAAGCTCTTGCGCTCATCCTTGGTTTGGATCGCGAAGGAGAATATGAAGATCAGCGTTCCCAGCAACAGGAGGGAAAATCCAAAGAAGAAGGATGGCCACTCCTTGAACTTGGTGAGCAAGAGCGAAGCCTTGCTTCCTGCCAGCACTGGCCGTATGTGGCCTGAAAATGCGTTGTTTGATGTGTAAGCGTAGATGAGGGAGAGTTTCTTTCCCTGGAAGCGGTCGTCGATACGGACGAAATGAGTGGTGGCTCCTCCGTACACCGGACGCTTCCAGCCCTTCTTGGGCCCCGTGAAGGAGTAGATCAGCTCATCATCGACCTTGACCAGGAGGCTGCTCATGCTGGTATCTACTGCGATTGCTGTGTGATGGTTCGGCAGCTCAGCTGGCAATTGCATGGAAATGGTGAATGTCTTGCCTAGATAGGGTCCGCTGATGGTGTAGGGAAGCGTTACATTCCTTGCAATGATGTTCCCGTCCTCGGCGATGGTCCATGGACCTTCCCACTCAGTCACGGGTTCGTTGAGCAACGCCTCCATCTCGAGGAAGGAGTCGAAATGAAACGCCAGAACCAAGGCGACCAAGGCAAGGAACACAAGTATTCTCTGAATCTGATGTTCAGCCGATGTTGCAGACATACACACCCCTCATTGCTCTGTGTCTATTGGGCTTTCCTGATCTCCGGATGCCCCTTCTCATTGAGTTTGCGTTGGATGAACTTATCAGCTTCCAACTTGGAGAGAAGGTTTCCGAGGCTTCGGTAACTGCTGCGCTCGATCATTCTGCTCTTATCCATCTGGTGAAACTTCACCCCAACATAACTGACCAGTTGCCAGGCATCGGGATCGAACGACTCGACCACCTTTTTCATCAGGTCTTCCACCATACGGTCCATCTTTCGGGT
>JAAYQY010000419.1 GCA_012519125.1 Spirochaetales bacterium | reverse complement strand
TCTTGGGAGCACTCTCTCTCCTCTTGGGGGAGAAGACGGAAGTGCAATCGATCCGAAGCGGCTGTGATTCAGCTACAGTCAGTGCCAGTTTCTATGTGCCTTCGCCACCTCCTGCCCACCTCTCATCCTTTTTGGAGCGAGAGCAGCTCGCACTTGAGGATGACACTTTGCTTGTTTCGCGAACGATCAAGAGCAACGGAAGGTCTTCCATCAGTATGTGCGGGAGACTGTGCACCCGAGCAGATCTCTCCCTGATCACCAGCGAATTGCTGGACATCAGCGCACAGCGCGATCATCAGAGCCTGCTCTCAGCTGCCCACCAACTGGCAGTCCTTGACTCCTATGGAACATTAGGGGATGAGAAGAGTGTCTACCGCAGCTGCTATGAACGGACGGTGGAGCTCAAGGCCCAGCATCGGCAGTATGGTATGCAACTGGAAAAATCCAAACGGGAAGAAGACTATCTGCGTTTTGCAGTGGATGAGATCACCAAGGTCGGCCCCAAGCTTGGAGAGGACGAGGAAATCCAGGAGCAAGTGCGTCGCATCGCCTCCTTCGAGCAAATATTTGAGGCGCTGACGCTATGTGTGGAGCTTTTGCATGGTGGAGGGGAGAATCCCCAAGGAGCCTTGTCCCAGTTGCATCAGGCAAAGAACCAATTGGAGAATGCCAAGAAAGGGGATGCATCCTTAGCCTCCTATGCAGAGCGGTTGGAGAGTGCAAGCATCGAATTGGAGGACATCTATGAGACGCTGCGTGATTACTTGGGAGGCATGAGCTACAGTGAGGCTGAACTCGATCGACTGCAGGGACGACTTGCTCTCTTGCAGCGTCTGAAAAAGAAATATGGATACAGTTTGGATGCGGTGCTTGCGTTCCTCTCCGAAAGCCAGCAAAAGCTCAACCTCTCCGAAGAAGGCGAGATTCTGCTCAGCAAGCTCGAAAAGCAAATATCGGTGGCAACCCAAGAGCTGATACAAGCAGCAGGAGTGTTGCGTTCCAAGCGCAGGGAAGCAGCCCAACGCTTGCAGAGGGAAGTCGAAGAGCGGTTGAAGAGCCTGGGAATGTAAGAAGCACGCTTTTCCATCCTCTTCCAGGAGATCGAACCAGGACCGAGCGGGGCAGATGAGGTCAGTTTTGCTATCTGTGCCAACCCAGGGCTTCCCATGCGCTCGATCAAAGATGTTGCAAGTGGGGGAGAGCTCTCCAGGATCATGCTGGCGGTGAAGACCTCGCTCGCTGAAAGCGACAGCATACCAACCCTCATCTTTGACGAGGTTGATGCGGGAATAGGGGGAAGTGTCGCACTCTCTGTCGCCCAGCAACTGGTTCATCTTGGCCGTACCCATCAGGTGATCGTCATCACCCACCTTGCCTCGATAGCGAGCAAGGCAGATACCCAGTTTGTGGTGAGCAAGGATATCCGCAACCAGATGAGCTACTCAACGATCAGGATTGTGAAAGGAGCCGAACGGCAAAAGGAGATCGCACGCATGCTCAGCGGCGATGATAACAGCCCAGAGAGTCTGGAACACGCAAAAAAACTTTTGCAGGAGACACCATGAATATGGAATATTATCCGTTGGAACAAGGCTTTGCCTATGGGGAAGAGGGCAAGATGCCCTTGGCCAGGATCACCCTGCGCAAGCTCAACGAGAGCACCTATGCCATTGACCATACGTACGTATCGCCACAACTGAGAGGACAAGGTATCGCCAAAAAGCTGGTGCTTCTCGCAGCCGAGAAGGCCCGCGAGGAAGGGTTCACCATCGCCCCCTTATGCTCATATGCACGCAAGGCGATGGAGGAGGATCCCTCCCTCAAGGACCTCATCGAGCCCTAGCAGATCGCTATATCAAAGTTCAGCACCTTTCCCAAGGCATTGACCAAGGCAATGTCTGCATCACTGTCTGTCTTTTTCTGCATACACAGATAGGGATAGACAGCGTCTTGGATGGCGGTGAGATCGGGCTGGAAACGCTTTTCACGCACAATTTCCAAAAACTCCAGCATGAAGCGACAGTTGGCATCGTGAAGTCCGTAGGTCTGCACTTTCTTTGCCATGTTGATCATCTCCGAATCGAAGATGGAAGCAATCAGCTCCAGATCGGGTTGTTTGCCGTATTTGAGGAAGAAGTCGAGCATCAACTCAAAATCACTCTTGAATTCGTCCCACATCGTAAGCGTTCCGTACGTGAACAAGCTCTTGATGGCACTCAAAGAAGCTCCGATCAACTGCTGGTAGAGAGATCCCATCGGAAGATAGGGGACATTCTTAGCCAAGCTGGCGTAGTGATACAGGTTGTGTGAAAGTTCCTTGATCTGTTTCTCATCCAGCATGCAGACATTCCGGTCAATCTGGGTGAACAGCTGATCACGCATCCGCAAGGGAATGTCCTCATGGGTGAGGAAGTAGGTCTGGCTCTCTTCGACCCTGCTCTGGATGGTGATCGTGTACTGCAGTACTGCTGCCTCGGGATGCGGGTCGATGATGGTGCACAGATAGCGATCCAGCGACTGGGTGTTGCTGATTGCCAGTACCATGGTCTCTGGGTTCTCATGCTTCACCTCATCCAGTCTTAAGTACCCATAGGTCTCCTGATAGTCATCTTGCAGGGCAATGCGGCGATTGAGGGTGAAGAAGAGAGCTGCCTCAACCTCTCCGCTGAGCTCTTTCATTGCTTCAAGAGCCAACGTTCTCCCTGTTCCGTCCTGCTTGCGGTTGGCTTTCGCCTTCTGCAGGTCTTCCAACAGGAGTTCAAGCAGGCTCTCCTTGGTAAACCCTTCATAGAGGCGCAAGGCCATCAGGGCATAGACGATGTTCTGTCTCGGTTCGAGCCCGGCAAGATCGTTGAAGAACCAACCACAGCTGGTAAATGAGAAATGCTTGTACTTCTGGCCGAGCAAGAGTTTTGCGAGTGCTTCCTTGGTGTCGGGATCTTTGGTATGCCGGCTGAGGAACGTATCCATATCCTCATGAGCCAGGATGACCGGTGAGAAACTGTGCAAGAGATCCCTGGGTTTCATTTCCGTTCCCAAAAGGTTGGTAACCTCTTTCTCGAAGATGGCATCGAGCTTGCAAGAGAGATGGTCGAAAGCCTGCCTCAGGGGAGTCCTCCATTTCTGGTTCCAACTCTCATCGCCTCCGGTGTGGCAGCCGCAGTCCCGATACCAGCGGGACACCCCGTGGCTGCACGACCAGCTGGTGCCTTTTGCCTCTTCTCCATCATGAAGAATGGCCTCCTCAGTGGCAGGATGCTGAGCAAGATATGTTGCATAGTTGGTGAACTGGAAATCCTCGCGGTCATGCACCTTTTTGATCAGGGCGGCGAGGGCCATATCACCGTAGGGTTCATGATGACCGTAAATCTCTCCGTCGGTTGCCGTATGGATCAGGTTCTGCCCTTCAGTTTTTGCTATGGTCAGCAAGCGCTCATAGAGCATGTCTGCATCCCTGAGGTAGTGGCCGAAGCTGATGCCCTCAGCAAGCTGGGGGTTGTAGAAGAACGCATTGATGGTGTTCCCCTTCGCTCCCGTAAGTTTGAACGCTCTGCCATAGGGGGCGGGTTTGCCATTGAGGTCGATACGCTGCCCATCTTCAGACTGGAGTGCTTTGCACTGCCATGGCGAGAGGATGACGTACTTGACTCCCGCATCGCCAAGCAGATCTGTCACCATCGGGCTGATCGCTGTCTCAGGAAGCCAAAGGCCTTCTGCATCGCGGCCGAAGCGACGTGAGAAATCATCCAGGCCCCACAGGATCTGGTCTTTGGCATCTGCCTCGGTGGCAAGGGGAAGTATGGAGTGGTTGTACGCTTGGGCGATGGCATTGCCATGGCCAAGACGCTGTTTGCTCTGTTTGTCCGCTTCCAAGATCAAGGCATAGGTATTGGGATGCCTCTTTTCCATCCAACTGAGGAGCGTCGGTCCGAAGTTGAAGCTTATATAGGCATAGTTGTTTGTCATGCTCAGGATTCTTCGTACCCCCGAGAGATAGCGGGAGTGGCTGTTTGCACTGTAGCAATCAGCATGAATCCGTTCGTTCCAGTCTGGGAAGGGGCTGGCAGAGAGCTGCTTGCCGATGATTCCTGTTCTGGGATTCTCTCGCGGAGGCTGATAGAAATGCCCGTGGAGAATCAGTGAGGTCTTCTCTTGTTTCTGTGTTTTCATATTGCGTGGGCAGTATATCACAGCCAAGGGATGTGCAACAGGGCTTTTGGGAGAAGCCGTCTTGCACTTTATCCGCTTCTGGGCAAAAATAAGACAGGAGGTGCATATGAGCATCCATATTGTTGCAGATCCCAATCTGGTAGCAGATACCGTTCTCTTGCCTGGTGATCCCCTCAGGGCCCGTCACATCGCGCAAACCTATCTGACTGATGTCATCCAATATAATGAGATACGAGGAATGCTGGGCTTTACCGGCTACTGGCAAGGCAACCGCGTTTCAGTCCAGGGAACAGGGATGGGCATGCCTTCTTTCTCCATCTATGCCCAAGAGCTGATCGACACCTACCAAGCCAAACGTCTGGTGCGTGTCGGCACCTGCGGTACGATGAGCGAAGACCTTCATCTCAAGGATGTACTCATTGCCCAGGCAGCGGACAACGACAGTGCGATGAATCCCAGCCGATTCGGCTCCTATCAGTTCGCCCCTACCGCTTCGTTCAACCTGCTGGCAAAGGCCGTTGAGCATGCCCAGGCTGCTAAGATGGGCTTCGCTGTGGGAAATGTGTTTACCAGCGACCAGTTCTATGACCAGAAAGGGGAGG
>JAAYQY010000418.1 GCA_012519125.1 Spirochaetales bacterium | reverse complement strand
GAGTATGCGATCACCGACAAGGGGTTCATCGATGTACTCAAGCAAGCCATCATCGAGCCGGTACTCGAACTGGTCTATTGAGTTATTTTCAAGGCATCGGGAAGCAAACGCTTCCCGTTGTCTTGGTATGCTTAGGTCAACGCCAACGCTTCCAGCTCTCTGGCCGCTTGGATGATCTGTACATAGCCAGGATCACTGATCGAGGCTTGGGGAGTGGTTTTCCGTGCTTGGGTACTCAACCACAGAGGGTCGGTAGCGATGACGTTTTGGCATCGAAAGCAGAAGTGTTCTTGAGTATCTTCGGCGTTTCGATAGCTTTGCAGGGTCTCTTCCGTGAAAGCCACCGCTTCAAAGCCTGCTTCTTCCGCCAACTGTTGGGTTTCACCCAAAGCAAGCGAAAAGTGGTTTGTTTCCGCTTTCTCCATCAAAAAGGTGAGATAGAGAGCAAGCTCCAAAGCAAGAGGACGGAAGAGTCCCAGCTGCAGGGCAGTTGAGGTTTGTCCAAGGAGCATAACCGATAGATTGCCGAACTGAGCGTATGCTTGGGCGATACGGGTTGCCCCATCTCCGATGGTTTGCAGTAGTTGTTCTCGCATGGTATCTTCTGTCATAGGAGTATCCTTTGCATCTTTGCATACTCAGTATACCCTGAGGAGAATCGTTCATACAGCCTTTTGGGTTGGTATCTGGTAGAATAGCAAGGGTGGTCAAGTATTTCTGCATCGCTTCATCTACGATTGGGGACAAGGAAGCAAGAGGATGGATGCACAGACACACGATGCGGTAGTTCGGATGCTCGCATACATTGAAGATCACTTGGAATCGGAAATTACGCTGGTTCAATTGGCCAGAGCTGCCTGGTACTCGCCCTATCATGCAGCCCGCTTGTTCAAGCAAGTGACCGGGTGTACTCCCTTTGCCTATATCCGAAGCAGACGCCTTTCAATGGCGGCTCACCTGTTGGGAGAGGGCAAGCAGACGATCATCGATGTAGCGTTTACGTTCGTGTTCGACTCACATGAAGGATTCACGCGTGCCTTCACCAAGCAGTTCGGCATGACGCCTTCCGAGTTCCGCAAAGCGCTCGTTGCGTACCAGAGGCAGTCTTCCCAATCCAAGAGTAAAGAAGGAAAAGACAAGATGCAAACAGTATTTGTACAAGTAGTGGAGCGCACCAAGAGAAAAGCAGTGGTGAAGTTCGCTCATAAGGCGACTGACTACTTCGCCTATTGCGAAGAGGTTGGCTGTAATGTGTGGGAAACCCTTTCGTCCATTGAGGGAGCTCTCAATGAGCCGATTGGGATGTGGATGCCAAACGCTTTGAGAAGGCTGGGGACCGGTGAGTACGTACAGGGTGTGGAAGTGTCGATGGATTTTGCTGGTTCAATTCCTGATGGGTTTGAACTCATCGAGCTTCCTCCTTGCAAAATGATGGTCTTCCAAGGCCCTCCCTTTGATGAGGAGGATTTTGAGAGTGCCATCACCAATCTTTGGGAAGTGATCAAGACCTACGATCCCACGCTGTATGGCTATCAGTGGGCAGACGAGGATGGGCCTCGCTTCCAGCTCGCACCCATGGGTTACCGTGGGTACATCGAGGCAAGGCCGGTACGGGAATTGAATAAGCGGTAAATTGAGGATGGCTGTCCTGAAAAGGGCAGCCGCTTCTTACGCTAGGCTTTTCAGATAGCGCTTAAGGCATCTGACCTGGCTTGCGACAAAGGAAACGAGTGGGGAAGGAAGCTCTTCCACTCCTACCCATCTTGCTTCAGAGAATTCAGCGATGAAGGGTGGCTTCTGCAGATGTTCCAACTCATAGGCGTAGACTTTGTAGTGGAAACCTGGCACATGAAGTGCCCACAGAGGTACAAGTTTCTCTGCATGTTCTACAGGCATACCCATCTCTTCACCCGACTCACGGATTGCTGCCTTGGTATACGCAATCTTGCCCTTTTCATCAAAGCCGTCTTTCGGTTCCCAACCCCCACCGGGAAATGACCAACGGTGATTCTGCGGACTCATGCTCCGCTTGCCAATAAGGATTCGAATCTGTTGGTTCTCATCTTTGCTCCAAAAGATGATGCCTGCTCCATGATAGCTGTGAAATCTCTTCATACTCATAGTCTACAGAAAAAGTCGGCAAGAGCATATAAAAATGGTAAAAAGTTACTGCAAGATATAGTGTTGAATGGACGCAAAACGCTACCCATATTCTTCATGAGTTGTGACTTGCATCATCTTCATCTGAAAAATGATTGCATCTTGAACATTTCATGCTACTGTGAAAAAAACAGGATCGTAGGGGTGTTGCATGCAGTGACCTGATGCCTGTTCTTTGCTGAGGGAGGTCGCATGGAATCCAAACACTATGATGTGGTGGTTGTCGGTGGAGGCATGGCAGGCTTGACTGCATCGGCCTACTGTGCACGCTCTGGCCTTTCGGTGTTGCTCTGTGAAAAACAGGAACGCCTTGGAGGTCTGGTAAACTCCTTCGAACGGAATGGATTTGTCTACGACCAGGGTATTCGTGCCATTGAGAACTCTGGCATCATCTTCCCGATGCTCAAGCAACTGGGGATTGAGTTGCCATTCGTGCATAGTCCGGTGACACTGCAAATCTGTGATGAACGACTACTGATAGAAGACATCCACAGCTTGGACGGATACCAAGAGATGCTTTGTCGCCTCTATCCGGAGAGTGAGGGTGATATTTGTGCCATCATGACTGAAATACACAAGATCACCGGCTACATGCAAGTCTTGTATGGTATCGACAATCCGCTGTTTATGGACAACTTCCAAGACTTGCAGTATGTCTTCTCCAAACTTTTCCCCTTTCTGTTCAAATCAATCCACACGATGAGCAAGATCAAGAAGCTGCAAGAGCCGGTGACCTCCTTCCTTTCCAAGTTCACCTCAAACCAGGCCTTGATCGACATCATCGCCCAACACTTTTTTGCCGACACCCCGACCTTCTTCGCCCTCAGTTATTTCGGGCTTTACCTGGAGTACCAATACCCCTTGGGGGGAACGGGAGCCTTGGTGCAGGCCATGGAACAGTATCTGAAGGAGAAAGGTGTTGTTCTGCTTCCCGCTTATTCGGTCACATCGGTCGATGAAGAAAACCGTCTTGTCAATGAGGAGTTCTCCTACACGCACCTGATTTGGGCTGCCGACCTGAAGCATTTGT
>JAAYQY010000005.1 GCA_012519125.1 Spirochaetales bacterium | reverse complement strand
GACAGCAAAGCCATCGAAATCGGATGCGCCATCTACAAGTTTGATGACACGTTCATGACTGGCGTCCGCAATGCAATCGTTGCTGCAGCAGCAGAGACCGATGCAAAGGTGGAGGTTGTCGACTCCATGAACATTCAGGCCACCCAGAATGAGAAGGTCGACCTGTTCATCACCAAGGGCATGAAAGCCATGCAGATCAACCCTGTCGACCGCACCGCAGCCGGTGTCATCATCGACAAGGCCAAGAAGGCCAACATCCCCGTAGTGTTCTTCAATCGCGAGCCGCTCGCTGAAGACATGGCAAAGTGGGACAAGATCTACTACGTTGGTGCCCGTGCTGAAGAGTCCGGTACCATGAGTGGCCAGATCATTGCCGACTACTGGAAGGCCAACAAGTCCATGGACAAGAATGGCGACGGCGTATTGCAGTATGTCATGCTCAAGGGCGAGCCCGGTCACCAGGACGCAGAGCTCCGCACCGAGTACTCCATCAAGAATCTGCAGGACAACGGAATCAAGGTGCAGAAGCTTGCTGAAGACACCGGCATGTGGGACCGTGTAAAGGGCCAGGAAAAGATGGCTGCTTTCATCGCCAGCCAGGGCGACAAGATTGAAGCAGTGTTCGCAAACAACGACGATATGGCCCTCGGTGCAATCGAAGCCCTCAAGGCTGCCGGTTACTTCAAGGACGGAAAGTTCATGCCCGTCGTCGGTGTTGATGCAACCGCTCCCGCTCTGCAGGCTCTCGAAGAAGGCACTCTGCTCGGCACCGTCCTCAATGACGCTGTCAACCAGGGTCGTGCAACCTTCATGCTCTCCTACGACTTGGCTCGTGGCATCAACCCCACCAGCGACTCCATCGGCTACAAGATCACTGATGGCAAGTACGTATGGGTTCCTTACCAGAAGGTTACCAAAGAGAACTACAAGCAGTTCAAATAAGAACTGAGTCAGTGTGATTCCCCCTCCGGGTTAGCTCGTTAATCCGGAGGGTTTTTTCAAGGAACTACACCCCGGGATCTCCGGGGAGACGGGGGAAGTCATGTATGTATTAGAAATGGACCATGTCTCCAAGTCATTTCCCGGCGTCAAGGCATTGGACGACGTAACACTGAAGGTGAGGCCGGGAACGGTACACGCTCTCATGGGAGAAAATGGGGCAGGAAAGTCCACCCTGATGAAGTGCCTCTTCGGCCTGTATTCCATGGATGAAGGGCAGATTTCCTTCAATGGACAGCCAGTGAACATCAACAGCGTAAAGGAAGCTCTAGCGCTTGGGATCTCGATGATCCACCAAGAGCTCCATCTGATCCCCTATCGCTCGGTCATGGAGAACATCTGGTTGGGTAGATATCCACGCATCGGTGGATCGAAAAGTCCGGTTGTTGACCACAAGACCATGTATGAGATGACAGCCTCCTTGTTGAAGGAGCTCAATCTCCACACCATTCAGCCTACCGATCTTTTGCGCACCCTCTCGGTGTCAAAGGCACAGAGTGTCGAGATTGCGAAGGCCGTATCCTATGAATCAAAAATCATCATCATGGATGAGCCAAGTTCCTCGCTGACGGAGAATGAGGTGGAACATCTGTTCACCATCATTCGCTCCCTGAAGGCACGAGGTGTGGCCATCATCTATATTTCCCATAAGATGGAAGAGATCCTGAAGATCAGCGATGAGGTCACCATCATGCGTGATGGCAAGTATGTGGGCACCTGGCCTGCACATGAGCTCACCACCGCGGTCATCATCAAGCGCATGGTTGGACGAGACCTTACCCATCGCTTCCCTTCTGGGGAGAGTACCATTGGTGGAGAGCTTTTGCGAATCGAGCAGTATACCTCTCCGAATCCCCGAAGCTTCAAGGATGTATCGCTTACATTGCACAAGGGAGAAATCCTGGGTATCGGGGGTCTTGTCGGTGCCCAGCGAACCGAAGTCATGGAGGCGGTGTTCGGCCTGAGGCTCCACAGCCAAGGCAAGCTCTTTGTAAATGGCAAGGAGGTGGTCTGCAACAATGCCTACGATGCCAAACGTCTGGGCATGGCATTGCTGACCGAGGAACGGCGTGCAACCGGTATTTTCCCTGTCCTCTCGGTACAGGAGAACCTTGTCATCGCAAACATCAATGCGTATCGGAACAAGAACGGTCTGCTCAATGCTGCCAAGATGGCGGCTGACACGAAGAAGAGCATCAAGGAACTGGATATCAAAACCCCATCGGCCAGGACACTTATCAAGAGCCTGAGCGGAGGAAACCAGCAGAAGGTACTCTTCGCCCGGTGGCTGCTCACCGTTCCCGATATTCTCATTCTGGACGAACCGACCCGTGGTATCGACGTTGGTGCAAAGTTTGAGATCTATGTGATCATGCGCGAGCTTGCCGCCCAAGGCAAGGGTGTGATCATGATCAGCAGTGAAATGCCCGAGCTGCTGGGGATGACCGACAGGATAGTGGTCATGAGTGAGGGCAGGGTCGCCGGTGTGGTGGCCAGCAAAGAGACAAACCAGGAAGCAATCATGGAACTGGCGACAAAGTACGTCGGGTAGGAGGGTGAACCATATGGAAATGCTGAATGCAAAAAAAGTGAAACAGTTCGTCATGGACAAGGCAATTTTCTTGGTCTTGCTCCTGCTTGTCGTCGTCATCGCCATCATCAATCCAAGGATCCTGCGTTTGCAGGTACTGCGCGATATCCTGATGATGAGCTCCACGAAGATCATCATGGCCCTGGGTATGATGTTTGTCATCCTTACCGGTGGTGTAGACCTTGGTGGTGGCCGTTTGGTTGGTATGGCAGCGGTCATCTCAGCTTCCATGCTGCAGACTGCTGACTATGTCAGGCGCTTCTACCCCGATTTGGGGCAGGTGCCTGTGATTCTGCCGATTCTGCTGGCCGTTGCAGTAGGTACGTTGTTTGG
>JAAYQY010000417.1 GCA_012519125.1 Spirochaetales bacterium | reverse complement strand
TGGCTCTTGTATGCACTGTCAATCATGGCCTCGGTGATCTTCACTCCATCACGAGCAGCTCCCTGACGGAACAACTCATTGTTGATCAGGAGATTCAATACCTGCAAAGGATCAATCTGAGCAGGATCTTGGCCCGCTGCCTTTGCACTTTCTGGATACTCCTTGACCTCAGCATCTAGCTCGGCCATGGTAATCGGAGTTGTTTTGGTAAGTCTTACCGTTGCGGCAGGAGCGCCGATGGTGGCCGCCGTCACAACGGAGCCAATGAGGAGAAGGAGAACCATCATTCCAGCGATACGTTTCATGTACACTACTCCTAGAGTTTATCGTTTTCTCAAAGGTACTACCTTGGAGGAAGAGAATCAATCAAATCTGAATATGTTTACCCACAGCACGGGCAAAATCCACCTTTGTGAGTATCTCGCTCTTCTTGAGGAACATCCCCTCTTTCTCCATTGTCTTCATCAGGCTCTGCAGGGTTTTCATACTCCTCACACCACCTTTGGTGATGAAAGCCATACAACGTTTGCCGGAAATCGATCCAGCACCCCTAAGAAACTGGGCAACCGATGGGGGAATCTTTCCACCGAAAAACGTGGAACTCTCTGTCCCGATAATCAGGTAATCGTAATAGGAAACAATCTTGCCGGCTTCAAGTGTCATATCCAGGACATCAACCATATGTCCTTGACTGCCAATGCCTTCTGCAAGCGCCTTTGCTATGGCTTTCATTTTCTCATTGCCCTTGGACTGCGGTGCATAGAGGACACAAACTTTCATGCAAACTCCCTTGAAACAGCTACCGACCGCACTGCTGCGGCCGGTAGTCAATGAATATGTAGCAGCTACCGTCCTAGTTGGCAGTACCAGGAACCTGTTCAGCTGCAGCAGCTTCGCCGCTCTTCCACCAATCAGTGGTTTGTTGAACCTGCTCGGTAGTCACGGAGTCGAGCAGTCTGTCTTGAGACGGAGTCTTGTTGACAAAAGCCACTACGAGGGCAAGTACCAAAAACAGTACCGCCAACGTTCCCGTTGCCTTGGTCACCACACTGCTGGCATGCGAGCCAAAAGCAGTGTTGCTGCCACCACCGAAAATCCCGCCAAGACCTTCGCTCTGCTCATCCTGTACTGCTACAAGGAAGATCAGAAGGAGGCTCACAACTACAAACAAGACCAACAGAATAATGCTCAAAACACCCATTTTCTCTACTCCGGTTACTTACTTATCGAAGTTCACGATCGGAAGGAACTGTTCCACAGAAAGGGAAGCTCCACCCACCAATGCACCGTCGATATGCTCCTTGGACATCAAGGCTTTCGCGTTCGAAGCCTTCACTGAACCACCATACTGTATAATCAGCTCTTCTGCAACACCCTTTGTGTAGAGTTTTGCAACAAGTGAGCGAACAAATGCATGTGCAGCATCAGCATCCTCAGGGGTTGCAGTTTTGCCGGTTCCAATAGCCCAGACCGGTTCATACGCAAGGGTGATGTGCTTCATTTGCTCAGCACTGACACCCTTCAAACCTTCGGTCACCTGACGGGTAAGCACTTCTTCAAGCTTACCGGCTTCTCTCTCTTCAAGAGTCTCACCAATGCACAGATCCACATCCATTCCCTCAGAGAGAGCGAGCAGCACCTTGCGGTTGATGAACTGGTCATTCTCCTGATACAGGGCCCTTCTCTCACTGTGTCCGAGGATTACATTGGTAACCCCGAGATCCTTGAGCATCTTGGCGCTGACTTCACCGGTGAAGGCACCACTGAGGTTGTCGCTCATATTCTGGGCAGCTACGATGATCGAAGAACCTTTCACCGCTTCAAGGACAGCAGGAATGGTGACAAACGGAGGTGCGATCATCACTTTCACCGAACTGCCTTCAAGTGCCTTGACCAACTCCTTGGCGAAAGCCTTGCCTTCGCTGGGGGTCATATTCATCTTCCAGTTGCCTGCAATATAGGGTTTTCTCATCTCATTTCTCCAATGCCTTGATGCCCGGCAGGACCTTGCCTTCCAGGAACTCAAGAGAAGCTCCGCCACCGGTGCTTACGTGGCTGATCTTATCAGCCAGATCGAATTTGTTGATTGCGGCAACTGAGTCACCACCACCCACAACACTTGTTGCACTGCTCTGGGCGAGTGCCTTCGCAACAGTCAGCGTTCCCTGTGCAAAGCTATCGAACTCGAACACGCCCATCGGACCATTCCAGACGACACTCTTTGCAGAGAGGACAGCATCAACAATCATCTTGACTGTCTTCGGACCGATATCCATACCGATCAGGCCGTCAGGAATATCAACAGAGTCAACGGCAACCACAGCAGTATCAGCACTGAAAGCCTCTCCACAGAGATGGTCAACAGGAAGAATCACCTTGACACCCTTCTCCTTCGCTTTTGCAAGGAACGAAGTTGCAGTATCCTTGTACTCCTCCTCCACAAGACTCTTCCCGATGGAGTGACCCTGGACAGCGAGGAAGGTGTAGGCCATGCCACCACCGATGACAATGGTGTCACTGGTGCGGATGAGACTTTCCAAAACGCCGATCTTACTGGAAACCTTTGAACCACCGATGATGGCAACAAAAGGCTTCTCAGGATTATCCAGGAGCGGACCCATGAATTTCACTTCTTTCTCGATCAGGAAACCTGCATAGGAAGGAAGATAGTGTGCTACACCCTCGGTAGAAGCATGGGCACGATGGGCAGTACCAAAGGCATCATTCACATACACATCACCAAGTGATGCAAGGCTCTTTGCAAAATTGGCATCATTGGCCTCTTCCTCTGCATAGAAGCGAACGTTCTCAAGCAAGAGGACTTCTCCTGCTTTGAGCGCTTTCGCCTGAGCCTCAACTTCACTTCCAATCACATCAGAAGCAAGCGTAACCTGCTTTCCAAGCAAATCGGAAAAACACTTTGCTATCGGGGCCATGGAAAATTCAGGATTTTTCTTCCCTTTGGGCCTGCCGAAATGGCTCATGACAATAACGGCAGCACCGCCTTCAAGCAGATACTTGAGGGTGGGAAGTGCAGCCTGAATGCGGGTATCGTCGGTAACGACCCCATCCTTGAGCGGTACATTGAAATCTACACGTACCAAGGCTTTCTTGTTGGTGAAATCACACTCACGAATGGTATTAAGAATCATAGTGGTCCTCTCTTCATCGATTGAGTCTTGCTTGGCAAGACAGTCCCTAGCAAGGAAATCAGGCCTGTTTGAGACAGGCCTGACTTCATTCTGCAAAGCTCGTTATTTCACCAGCTTCCTGGCAAGGTCGACAACGCGGTTGGAATACCCCATCTCATTGTCATACCAGCTGATCACCTTGAACATTCTGTCGCCCATCTTCATGGTCAGAGCAGCATCGAAGATCGAAGAGTGCTTGTTGGCCACGATATCGCGGGAAACAATCGGATCTTCGGTATACTCGAGAATGCCTTTCATAGCACCTTCAGCAGCCTTCTTCACAGCAGCGTTCACGTCTGCAACCGTTACATCTTTCTCGAGCTCAACTACGAGGTCGACAACGCTTCCGGTCGGGGTGGGTACGCGCATGGCCATGCCATTGAGCTTGCCCTTCAGCTCGGGAATTACCTCACTGACAGCCTTTGCAGCACCGGTGGTGGTGGGGATGATGGAAAGAGCGCCGGCTCTTGCCCTTCTCAGATCACTGTGGGGCTGGTCAAGCATGACCTGGTCATTGGTGTATGCATGGACGGTGGTCATCAGGCCCTGCTTGATGCCAAAGTTGTCCTGAAGCACCTTTGCCAAGGGAGCAAGGCAGTTGGTGGTGCAGGAAGCGTTGGAGAATGCGAGCAGGCTGTGGTCGATCTTGTCGTCGTTGACACCACAAACAACCGTCTGGTCGATCTTGTCCTTTGCAGGAACGGTGAGGATGACTTTCTTGGCACCAGCCTTGATGTGATCCTTGTAGCCGCCCTTCGGGCCTTCAGCAACAGAGAACACGCCGGTGGATTCGATTGCTACGTCAACATTAAGCTCTTTCCAGGGAAGCTCTGCAGGATTGCGCAGTGCAAACACGGGAATGGTCTTTCCGTCAACCACAATTGCGTTTTCCGCTACAGTCACGCTCTTATCATATACTCCATAGGTGGAGTCGTACTTCAGAAGATGGGCAAGGGTCTTGGGATCTGTGAGGTCATTGATACCTACGATCTCGATATTCTTGTCTTCAAAAGCAATCTTGAAAACATTGCGTCCAATTCGTCCAAAACCGTTGATTGCAATTTTCATTGTTTGTGTTCCTCCGGGAATTCTTTTTGTGTATCAATATTAATATACTGTTTTCCGTCTTTAAGGGTCAACGTATACTCTTACGTTTTGACAACCAATTTCAATTGGTTGATCTTATGTCCATCTATGTCTTCAACGGTGAAGATGGCTTCATCGTCCTCAACAGACTCATCTTTGAGCGGAATACGTCCGAACAGCTCGAAAACATAGCCTCCGATCGTTTCAAACTCTTCCTCTCCCAAATGCAAACCGATTGCCTCATTGATCTCTTCGATGGAGGTGCGGGCGTCTACAACGAAGGTATTGTCATCCAACTTGCAGATACCATCGTCTTCATCCTCATCAAACTCATCCATGATGTCACCGACGATGACTTCAAGAATGTCCTCCATGCAAATAATGCCGCTCACCCCACCATACTCATCGATAGCGATGGCAATATGCACTTTGCGCAGCTTGAATTCACGAAGCAAATCATCAAGATGCTTGCTTTCAGGAATGAAATACGGCTTGCGCATCAACGCTTTTGCACTGAAGGCTTTCTCAATACCGTGACGGAGAATATCCTTCGCATAGAGCACACCGATAATGTTGTCGATTGTCTGCTCATACACCGGATAGCGTGAATACCCCTGTTCCTGGATGATCACATACAAATCACCAAGGGTGATATCACTGCTGATGAACTGGACATCCACCCGAGGGACCATGACCTCTTTGACTGTCTTGTCCTTCAGTTCACTGATGCCCTCTATCATGGTCTGCCGTTCTTCCATCTCAGCTTTCGACCGGTTTTCTCTGTCTTCCCGCTCGAGGCTCTTCCTAAACAGACCTTTC
>JAAYQY010000416.1 GCA_012519125.1 Spirochaetales bacterium | reverse complement strand
CGATACCATCCTGAAAATCATTGGAGCTGAGTCAGGGTGGCTTGGTGTTGTGCTTGCAGCCATCGTCGGCGCCATCACACTCATTCCCGGCTTTGTCGCCTTCCCCACCGCAGCACTTCTGCTCAATGGCGGAGCTGGCTATATGCAGATTGGAGCCTTCATCTCCACACTCATGATGGTGGGTATTGTCACGCTTCCAGTTGAATTCAAGTATTTCGGAAAGAGGCTTGCCATCTACCGCAATATACTCGCCTTCTTCTTCTCGTTTCTCGTTGCCTTCGTCATCGGACAGGTTATGGAGGTAGTGCTGTGAGCCAACTTTTCAAACGCTATCGTGGTTTCATTCTCGTCGGACTTCTTCTCATCGGACTCAGCTTCATCAACCAAGAGTTGGGAAAGAGTGTATTTGACACCACCACCTACCAGCTCCGTGAAATGATTCTGATCATCCCCCCGATCTTCATCCTGCTCGGGCTGCTCGACATCTGGGTGCCCAAACAAACGATGGTGAAATACATGGGAGAAGGCAGTGGTCTGAAGGGTATATTACTCGCGCTCTTCATCGGAAGCGCCGCTGCAGGACCGCTCTACGGTGCCTTCCCTGTAGCTGCTGTCTTCATGAAGAAGGGTGTCAAGTTTTCCAACATCCTCATTTTCCTGGGTGCCTGGTCGACCACAAAAATACCGATGCTGCTCTTCGAGTTCTCCTCTTTGGGAGTGCCTTTCGCCCTTACCAGACTGCTGGTGAATTTGCCGGGGATCATCATCATTGCAGCAATCCTGGAGAAGCTCATGAGCCAGAAGGAGAAAGATTCCCTGTATGAGCGCGCCCAGTCACTCTAGCTCTCAATCGGGAACACCGGCCCGCTCGGTGAGGCTTTCGAGATCGAGAATGCGAACCACCTTGGTGCCAAGGTTCTCGATCAAGCCTTCTTCCTCGAACTGTGCAAGCTTGCGACTGAGTGTTTCCCGTGCCAATCCAAGATAGTTGGCCAACCCTTCCCTGCTGAGGGGAAGGGTTATGTCCAGATAGGGTCCGTTCCAACTTCCGTAGGAGTCCTTGAACTCCAAAATGAACGAGGCGAGACGCACATCGGCGTTCCTCCCTCCCATGCTCTGCATCGCAGCTTCAAGCCGACTCATCCGATTAGCCATTGCCTCGATGATCTCGAGAGCCACCTTACTGTGTGTTTCCAGAAGTGAGGCAAACTGCGACTTGCTCAAGATGCAGACATCACTCTCCTCCAGAGCCTCAACGGTGTAGGGAACGCGCTCTGCCGTAAAGAGGAATCGTGCACCGAAATAGTCGTTTGCCGGGAAGATGTAGAGTATCTGCTCCCTCCCATCAGCTGTACTGCGATAAGCCTTTGCGCTACCACTGCGAATGACGGTAAAAGTAGTAGCTTTATCCCCTTCCCTGACCAAGAGTTCACCCTTCTTGTAGTGACGACTTTCCATCTGAGAGGTCAGAGCATGCATCGCCTCCTTATCCAAGGAGGAGAAAAGCGGGACATTTCTCAGACACTGGTCATTGGTGCATCCGCTGCACTCGTGCAACACTTTCATCCTAACTCCTAGTAAAATACTATCTTTGTGATTTCAATCACAGTACAAGCTTTGCAAACATGGTAGAACAAGGACATGGAAAGTATACGGAAAATACAAGCAAGAGGAAACACCATGCACGATACGCAATCAGCAAACACAAAGAAAACCCATGAGATCGACACCCGCTCATTCATCGTAAGCAACTATACCCCGTATGACGGCGATGAGAGCTTTTTGCAGGGACCTACCGATAGAACCCTCAGACTGTGGGATACGCTGAAGGGTCTGCTTGCAATCGAACGAGAACGCAACGGGATGTATGACATCGATGAGAAAACCATCTCCACCATTACCAGCCACGGCAGCGGCTATATCGACCAGAATGAAGAGCAGATCGTCGGTCTGCAGACCGATGAGCCTCTCAAGCGTGCCATCATGCCCTTCGGCGGCATCCGCCTGGTACATACTGAACTGAAGGCATATGGACGTACCCTCCCAGAAAATGTCGATGAGGTCTTCAAGTATCGCAAGACCCACAATGATGGTGTCTTCGATGTATATACCGAGGAGATGAAGAAAGTCCGTCACAGCGGTATCATCACCGGCCTTCCAGATGCGTATGGACGAGGAAGAATCATTGGTGACTACCGCAGGGTCCCGCTGTACGGTGTCGACTATCTCATTGAGCAAAAGAAAGAAGCGAAAAACGCATACTCGTTTGATGCCATGACCGAAGAGGTCATCCGTGACCGCGAGGAGTTGAGCGAGCAGATCAGAAGCCTGGTCGAACTCAAGGAGATGGCAGCTTCCTACGGCTTTGATATCTCCAAGCCTGCCACGGATACGAAGCAGGCGATCCAGTGGCTCTACTTCGCCTTCCTTGCTGCTACCAAGGAGCAGAATGGAGCCGCAATGAGCCTTGGGAGGGTCTCCACCTTCCTGGACATTTACAGCGAGCATGATCTAGCCAATGGGACCTATACTGAGTCGGAAATCCAGGAGTTTGTCGACCATTTCATCATGAAGCTCAGGATCATCCGCTTCCTGCGCACCCCAAGCTACGATGAGCTGTTCAGCGGAGACCCCACCTGGGTAACTGAGTCCATCGGAGGCGTGGGACACGACGGAAGACACATGGTGACCAAGATGAGTTACCGCTTTTTGCATAGCCTGACCAATCTTGGCCCGGCACCCGAGCCGAACCTTACGGTTCTGTGGAGTCGGAGCCTTCCCGAATCCTTCAAGCGCTATTGCTCTCGTCTCTCCATCGAAACGTCCTCCATTCAGTATGAGAACGACGATCTGATGCGCTGTGACTACGGTGATGACTACGGCATCGCCTGCTGTGTCTCTGCAATGCGCATCGGCAAGCAGATGCAGTTCTTTGGTGCCCGCGTGAATCTTGCAAAGACCCTGCTGTACGCAATCAATGGGGGAAGGGATGAAAAGAGTGGAGAGCAGGTAGGTCCGAAGCTTGCTCCGATCACCGCTGAGTATCTTGACTATGATGAGGTGAAGGATCGGTTTGAGGCAATGAGCAGCTGGTTGGCGAAGCTCTATATCGACACCTTGAATGTCATCCACTTCATGCATGACAAATACAGTTATGAGCGTATTGAGATGGCCCTGCATGACGAACAGATTGTCAGGACCATGGCGGGAGGCATTGCAGGCTTGAGTGTGGTGGCAGATAGCCTCTCGGCCATCAAGTACGCAAAGGTAAAGCCCATCCGCGACGAGAGCGGTCTTGCCGTTGATTTCCTTGTGGAAGGAGACTACCCCAGCTATGGCAACAACGATGAGAAAGCCGATGCCATCGCCCAGGAGCTGGTGAAGGGCTTCATCGCAAAAATGAGGAAGCACACCACCTATCGCAAGAGCATCCCCACCCTCTCAGTGCTCACCATCACCAGCAATGTGGTGTACGGGAAGAAGACCGGGTCGACCCCGGATGGCAGGAAGGCGGGCGAGCCGTTTGCTCCGGGTGCAAATCCCATGCATGGCCGGGACACGAAGGGCTGTGTTGCAAGCATGAAGAGCGTTGCAAAGCTCTCCTACGAAGCAGCGCAGGATGGAATCTCCTATACATTCTCCATCATCCCTTCCACCTTGGGAAAGGACAAGGAGATGCAGGTTTCCAACCTCGTGACCCTCATGGATGGCTATTTTGAGGAAACCGGACATCATATCAACGTGAACGTCATGGAAAAGAGTACCTTGCTCGATGCCATGGATCATCCTGAGAAGTATCCCCAACTGACCATCAGGGTCAGCGGGTATGCAGTGAACTTCATCAAGCTCACCAGAGAACAGCAGCTCGATGTCATTCACCGCACCTTCCACGACAAACTGTAAGGAGGAGACATGTCTGTACACGGTAATGTCCATTCAGTGGAGAGCTTCGGGACCCTTGATGGTCCCGGAGTCCGCTACGTTGTGTTTCTGCAGGGATGTTCGCTCAGATGCCGGTACTGCCACAATCCTGATACCTGGAACATGCATGGGGGCAAGGATACCACCAGTGATGAATTGGTGAGCGATATTCTCGGCTACCGTAACTTCATAGCCAAGGGGGGGGTCACCATCAGTGGAGGAGAACCGCTCAAGCAGCCGGAGTTTGCCCTCGATGTGATCACCCGCCTGAAGAAAGAAGGGCTGCATACCGCCCTCGACACCGCAGGAAGCGTCCCCCTTGAGCTTTCCAAACCGGTGCTCGATGCTGCAGATCTTATCCTGCTTGATATCAAGAGCCTGGACGACAAGCTCTGCTTCAGCCTGACAGGCATGGGCAATGCTCACACCCTCGCCACTCTTGCCTACTGCCAGGCAACGAAGAAGCGCGTGTGGCTGAGACATGTATTGGTACCAGGCTGGACACTTGAAAGAAAAAAGTTGGAAGAGCTGGCAGCCTTCCTCACCTCCTTTGATTGCATCGAACAGGTGGAATTGCTGCCCTACCATCGCATGGGGCAGTACAAGTGGGAACAGCTCAAGCTCAACTACTCGCTCAAGCAGGTGGAAGAACCTACCAAAGCTGAGCTTACCATGGCTCGTTCCATCTTCGAGAAACAGGGTCTGAAAGTCCTCATGACCAACTATCAGGAAGATGAACAGACGACCAAGGTCGGATGAAGAAGAGAGCTCTTACCACTGACTGGGCAAGAGCTCTCACGAAAACAAATCAGAAGGCTTATCATCGCTCCTTCTGTGGCACCTTAATCAATGGGGAGAGATTGTAGCCTCTCTCAAGGGCAATGGCTTTCATACGATCCAAAACAGCAGCATCTACACTGGGTGTTCGGCAAAGAAACCAGAGAGACTGACGGTCATCATTGCCGACAACCGCCCACTGGTAATGCTCCTCATCCAACCCGATCACCAGATAATCGGAGGTGAAGAGTGAGAAAAACTTCACTTTCAGCCTGCCCGGTTTCGCTTCATCAGGTCTCCAGGCAACCGCTTTCACTACAGTGAGCTTTCCATCCAGACTCT
Organism: Spirochaetales bacterium; assembly: GCA_012519125.1. Taxonomy (GTDB): domain Bacteria; phylum Spirochaetota; class Spirochaetia; order Sphaerochaetales; family Sphaerochaetaceae; genus Sphaerochaeta. The sequence continues at coordinate 13,845 of JAAYQY010000416.1, read as the reverse complement.
TTTTCAGCCCACTGTTCACTACCCTGATTCGCCCGTCTTTTCGCATCGAGTAGTCGGCCTTAACTTCCACCAGATTTTTTTCAAAGCCATGGGGATACCGGCCAATTTCATACCAAGAGCCCAAATACCGATCCAAGTCAAGGCATTGCACTGTTTGCATGATTCTCAATGCTTCGGTTGGAGATGCAAGAGAACCTGAACCATGCGTCACAGACTCTCCCTTCTTCCTCATTTCCTACCAGCCTCATCGCGTTCTTTGCGTGTCTGCTTGAGCTGGCTGAGTGTCTCATCCAACATCCTGCGAAGCTCTGCATATTTGCGTGACTGCTCATCCTGTTCACTGCTGAGCAAACACGATGCGATGTGCGACGGAATGGTAAGAGCCTTCAGTTCCAGTTCGCGTCCCTTGTGTGTAAGGCTTACTTCCACCGTCCGTTCATCAGTTGCGAGTCGATGGCGTTCGATCAGATTCGCCGCCTCAAGGCGCTTGAGCAGAGGGGACATAGTACCCGTATCCAAGCTGAGCGCGCTGCAAAGCTCGCCTACCGTTCCTTTTTCGTGTTCCCAAAGATACATAAGGGTGATGTATTGAGCGTACGTGAGCCCAAGTTCATCCAGCAGGGGACGATACGCTGCCATCAGCTCACGTTCAAGCGCATAAAAACGAAAACACAGTTGGTTTGAAAGCATCAATTGTGGATGTGCCATCAGAGGACCTCCTCAATTTTTGGAGCTAGGGAAGAGGGGACATCGGTGGGTGCATAGCGATGTACCGTTTTTCCATCTTTCTCAACCAGGAACTTGGTGAAGTTCCACTTTATGGTGCCACCAAGCTTGCCCGGGGCCTGTTCCTTGAGCCAGACGTACAGAGGATGCGCATCTTTGCCGTTGACCTTGATCTTTTCCATCAGAGGAAAAGTAACCCCATGGTTCACCTTGCAGAACTCAGTCATGTCGGAGTCCGAGACCGGTTCCTGATGAGCAAACTGGTCACAGGGAAATCCCAAGACCACCAAGCCCTTCTCCTTGTACTGTTGATGCAACGCCTCGAGCCCCTCAAATTGGGGTGCAAACCCACATTTGGTGGCAGTATTGACGATAAGCACCGTCTTTCCCTGCAATGTGGAAAAGTCAACAAGCTCACCATTTGGCTTGTGTGCCGAGAATTCATATAGGTTTGGCATAGTAGCTCCTGTTCACTATTAGATTGTGAACAATATAACAGAAGCCAATATTCTTGTCAATCCTTACTGGACCGGGCCCAAAGATTGATGCCCCCTTCCTGTGCATACCCATCGATGGAAGCAAGCTCTTCCTGGGTGAATGAGAGGTTCTTCAGGGCTGCCACATTCTCCACGATCTGCTCGGGCGAACTGGCGCCGATGAGCACACTGGTAATCTCTTTTCTTCTCAAGCACCACGCCAAGGCCATTTGCGGCAAGCTCTGTCCACGGGAATGGGCGATGTCGTTGAGGGAACGGATGTTTTTCAGGTTCTCTTCGGTCAACAAGGACGGGGAGAGTGAACTCCCTGACTTCGCTGCACGGCTTCCTTCAGGAATTTCCTTCAGATACCGATCACTGAGCATTCCCTGGGCCAGAGGCGAGAAACAAATTGTTCCGACACCAAGGGTATCGAGAGTATCCAGCAGGGACTCCTCCACCCACCGGTTGAGCATGGAATAGGAAGGTTGGTGGATCAACAGGGGAACACCCAGGGATGCAAGGATTTTGTGTGCTTCCTTTGTCTTTGCAGCAGAGTAGGAGGAAATACCGACATACAGGCACTTGCCTGCCTGGTAGGCGGAAGCAAGAGCGCCCATGGTCTCCTCAAGCGGGGTGTCAGGGTCGAAACGATGCGAATAGAAGATATCTACATACTCCAAGCCCATTCGCTTCAGGCTTTGGTCGAGACTGGCTAGCACATACTTTCGGCTCCCCCACTCCCCATATACCCCTGGCCACATGCGATACCCAGCCTTGGTGGAGATGATCAGCTCATCACGGTAGGAAGAAAAGTCCTGGGCAAGCAGTTTACCGAAATTCAGCTCAGCAGAGCCTGCCGGCGGTCCATAGTTGTTAGCCAGGTCAAAATGAGTGATACCCAGGTCGAATGCAGTATGCAGCATCTTGCGGGAGTTGGCCAAGGAAGTTGTGTCCCCAAAATTATGCCAAAGCCCAAGGGAGATGGCTGGGAGCTTCAGACCGCTTTTCCCGCATCGGTTGTAGAGCATCGAGTCGTAGCGTTCCGGATTTGGTTTGTACATGTGTTCCTCCTTGATTCCTATGGCTAGTATACACAATTTTTATACTCTTTGCATTTGTTTGACTTCACCCAGCCCCTCTTGTACACTTGTCATAGTGAAAGGAGTGCTGAAATCATGGATAAACGATTCCCTTTGGTCCCGATAGTGGCATCATTGACGTATGTACCCATGGTAACAATCAACGCCCTTGCAAACATTCTGCCCATTGCCGGAATGAACACAGGAGCAGTCTCCGACTCGTATCCCAATCTCTTTGCTCCAGCAGGGATCACCTTCTCCATCTGGGGCCTCATCTACCTCTTGCTAGCCATCTACACCATCTCCCAGTTCTTTGCAAAAGACCTGGGACCGCTTCGCAGAAAAATCGGACTCATCTTCTCGCTCTCTTCGGTTGCGAACACCCTTTGGATTTTTGCTTGGCACTATCAGTACATCGGGCTTTCGGTGGTGTTGATGCTCGTACTCCTTGTCTCTCTGATCTCTATCAACAGGCTCATTGTTGAGCAGAAGCAAGATACCACCTTTTACTGGACGGTCCGCCTTCCCTTCTCGGTCTACTTCGGTTGGATTACCGTAGCCACCATAGCCAATGTCACCACCTTCCTGGTTGGTCTTGGCTGGTCGGGAGCACCTTTCCCGCAAGCATTCTGGACAGCCTTGGTGTTGGTGGTCGGCTTGGTCATCGGCCTTGCCTGGGGACTTCCGAAGAAGGATAGAGGGTATCTGCTCACCCTGATCTGGGCCTTTTTAGGTATCCTGATCAAGCATACCTCAGTCTTTGCTTCAGCGTACCTTTCGGTCATCATCACCGTCTCGCTTTGCTTGGTGGTTTTTGCATTGGCTGTGGTGCTGACATTCCGAGCGGGGAAAAGCACATGAAGACCGATCGCAGGCTTATTGCTCTACGCCTGTTGTTGGGATTGTATATCCTCTTGAGTTTTGTGCTTGCGGCTCTCAACCAAGGAACCGACGAGGAAATTGCAAGAAAAGTTGCACCTTGGTGGCACTTCTCTGAGAACGAGTTGAAAACAGCCCTGATTCTTGTTTGTGGCTTTCTGACGCTGAGCATCAGAAAGCAAAAGGGGCGCATCAGCATGCGCAGGGCAAACCTGATTTTCTTGTTTCTTGCTGCCTTGGGCATTCATATTCTCATACCACTGGTTACCGGCAATCCTGAGATTTATTTCTTTGCGATGCCCTTGCCTTGGACGACCCTTCCGTTGCAAGCAGGAATCGAACACTCATCGTTCTTCCGAAGCCACCAATACACGCTTGGCTTGGATGGCATTGCCTGGGCCATTACGTTCTTTTGGGTCTACAGCGCCTTCATTGCCGTTGGGACACTCTTATTCGGAAGAAGGTTGCACTGCTCACACCTGTGCCTCTTCAACGGGTTTGCTGCCGAGGTATTCGACCCTGTCATTCCCCTTGTCGGAAAGCGCAAACAGCCATCGGCGAAGACACTCAGGCAGTTGGAGTGGGTACGCTACCTCTTCTTGGCCATTGCCCTTTTCTTTACCATCTTCTGGCTCGGGCCAGCCAAGTATCTTTCGCCACAGAACGCTTCGGTGATGCGGAATCTGGAACTCATCTGGTATTTGGGTGCCAACCTTATCCTCGCCATGGGCTTCTGGGTCGCTTCACAGCCAAGGCGGTACTGCCATCTCTGTCCTTTGGGAACTCTGCTGGCTTTGTTGGCAAGATTGGGAAACATGAGGATCAGTACCACCAAGGCAACGTGCATCGGTTGCAAGGCGTGCGACAAGGTCTGCCCGGCAGCGATACCCATCATGGCATCTGCTTTGCAGGGCAATCCCGTCATCTCGGACCGATGCGTCGGGTGTGGACACTGCATTGACGCTTGTCCACAAAAGACTCTGGGATATGAGACAAGCTTTCTTACTTGGATATCCAAGCGGTTTCCTTGACGCTCAATGGGAGCGATGGTAGCATGCACCTATCCACAGCAGGGAGATTTGAGTCATGATTGCACCAAAAACGAGCGTTAAATCCAGTTCCTGGAGATCCTTAGTGGTGCCCTCCCTGCTCATATTGGCCCTCTTTCTCGCCATCGGAATCTATGTCATAACCACCATACTCAACTTCTATTATCACGAGCGGGCAGAAGAAGCCTCAGTCTTGGCAAAAAGCTACACAAGCGTGCTCTCCACCGTCATTGATGCCGAACAGCAAATAGATGATCAGCTGCACAGTACCCTGCGTGTGGCAGGAGTCACGGTAAGCAAATATGTGCAACCCTTTTCCCAAGAGTTGCTTGCCACCATGGCAAGCAATTTGGATGTTGATGTCATCTATCTCTATGACGAGAATTTAACCGTCACCCAATCCAGCAACGGGGAGTACCTCGGTTGGGAAGTTCCTGAAGGACACCCCATCGATGCTTTCTACCAAAGTGGGGCTGCCTATCTGGTGGAGAAGATCCGGGAGGACACCGTCTCCGGCATCCCACACAAATATGGCTATCATCGGTTTGAAGATGGCAGGATGGTGCAGGTTGGCATCTTTGCCAGCAACATCACCAAGCTCTACTCCCAGTTTGAACCACAGTACATTGTCGACAAGCTTAGCCATGATTCCGAGCACACCTTGCTCGCCCTGCTCGATGTCGAGGGCTCCGTCATTGCAGCATCAGACCAATCGTTGGTGGGAAGTGCCATACAACCTGAAACCATCGGCCTACCCATCTCCGAAACCCAGTACAAGCAAATTACTTGGGATACCAAGGAGTATCTGGCTTTTCATCTTCCCATCGTCATCAAGGAGGAGGATGCTGGGTCCCTTGTGCTCTTCTATGATTTGAGCAGCGTCAACATTCTGATGTTGCGCATATCGATCATCGTTTCGATCAGCTTGCTACTGTTCTTCCTGCTCTTCCTCTTCTCCTTTCACAATATCCATCGAAAGAACCAAAAAATACTCAATATCGCCTATCATGATGAATTGACCGGTCTGCACAACATCAGGTATTACCACGAGTACATTGCAAGCTTGAAAAGCAAGAGAGTTGCTTGCATTGTGCTCAATCCAATCAACTTCAGGATGCTGAATATGCTCTACGGCTATGATCACGGCGATATGGTCCTGATCGGTATTGGTGAAATGCTCACCAAGCTGAGCGTACAGTACAAACCATGCCAGCCGTTCCGTCTCTCTGACGACAGGTTCCTTATGGTTATTTCTGACTATCAGGACGATGAGGTGCTCAACTCGTTCTGTTCTTCAATGCTGGGCATCAAGGAAAAGGCAGGGTTGTTCGGATCGATCGAGATATGTTTGGGTTTGGTGAAAAGTGAAGGACCTTACGACTCCACCCGCATGCTGAGAGAAGCTCTCATCGCTCTGAATGCCACTTCAGTCACGAACAGAATCCAATTTTTCAATGAACATCTGGAAGAGATACTGCTCGAACGTGATGCTATCGAGAGCGAACTGAAACTAGCAATCTCCTCAGCCCCCAATGGCTTGAGTCTGGTGTTCCAACCCATCATTGAGAGTGGAAGTGGGAAGATTCGAAGTTTTGAGGCCCTGGCACGGCTCACGAGCCAGAAATTGGGGATGATAAGTCCCCTTACCTTCATCCAAATTGCTGAGCAACGTCAGCTGATCATCCCACTGGGAAAGAAAATTCTCAGCCTTGCCTGCGACTTTATTGCAACATTGCAAAGCAGTGGGTATGACTCCATCTCTGTTGCAGTAAATATTTCAGCCATACAACTGATGCATGAATCATTCGTCCCTGATCTTGTTTCCCTGCTCAGGGAAAAGGGCGTTCAGAATCAGAATTTGGAGTTGGAGCTCACCGAGTCAGTCTTCACCCAGGATATGGAACTGTTGTCAAACCAACTCAGTACGATTCGCACAATGGGTATCAGGATTTCCATTGACGACTTTGGTACCGGCTACTCCTCTCTCAGCCGGTTGGGGACGTTGCCGATCGACACCTTGAAACTGGATAAGCAGTTTGTGGACAAACTCCAAAACAATGAAGCCCAGGCCAGAGGATTGGCTAGTGACATCATCTCGATGGCACATCACATCGGCAAAGTGGTGGTCGCGGAAGGAGTGGAAGAGCAGGAGCAGAGAAGCATACTCACCAACATGGAGTGTGATCTGCTGCAGGGATATTTATTCAGCAAGCCAATCCCAGCACAGTATGCTCTCAAATTGCTTGAATCCAAGGGAGAGCTTGATGCATAACCGTCATAGAAAGGTAGTTGTACTGCTGCTATTTCTCGGTTTTCTCGCTTTTCCCCTTCCAAGTGCTGATCTGCCCTCACTGGAAGTAGCAGCAAATGCCTCGGTATATCCCCTATTGGTAATTGATGCCAAAAATGAAACCATTCTCTATGCCAACGCAGCTACAGCGAAGCTCTTTTCAGTGCCACAACAGAGGCTGGAAGGAAGGCTTTTCTCATCCCTGCTCGGCTTGGGAAACCAACCGCTTGCAGAGATACGAGCAAAGACAGTGCCATACACCCAGCCCGATGGAACGCTGAAGCACCTATACATCGGCTTACAACCTGTCCAGACGGAACATGCTCTCTACTACCTAGCTCTGCTCCAAGACCAGAGTCAACACATGAATCTGGTCATACGGAACAGAATCCTCTCGATAGCGCTTACCACCTTGCTTGTGATCGCCCTACTCTTCCTGCTCTTCTTCCTCTTTTTACAGGTTAAGCTCACCAAGCGCATACAACAGCAACAACAGAAGCAGCAGTACACCGTCCAATTGTTGCAACACTTCCTGGATGCTGATAACCGAATCAGTTATGTTAAGGACGATGGAGGGCGGTTCATCTTTGTAAATGCTGCATTGGAAGCCTTTTTGTCCAAGCCAAGCGGGGAGCTGCTGGGCAAGAACATCGAAGAGGTAGCCTCTTCAGCCTTTGCCCTGATGACCAACCAGAGCGACCAGCAGGTGATGGAATCCATGTCCGCCACAATCTTTGAATCAACATGGGAGCAGAAAATCTTCCAAGTGACCAAGTTTCCCTTGATCCTTCCTGATGGGAAACCTGGCATAGGGACCTTTGCCCAGGACATCACCGAAGCAAAACGGCAGGATGAAGCACTCAAGCACAATCTGAAACGAGCTGCAATGCTGGCCGAACTGCTCTCCTCCTCCATTGCACATCCTCAAACACAGATGCACAGAGCTCTGGACAAAGCATGCGAACTCACCCAGAGTCATCTCGGCATCCTTCTGCTCACTGATGAGAAGACTTCCACCTTGCAACTGGCCGCAACCAGCGGGGACCTTAACTCCTTCTGCCGACTTGAGGAACGTCCTCAGTTGCTGAACCCTGCTCTCAGTGACTCGTATCGAAAGCTGTTCATGGATGGAAAGCCTCTGATCGAGAACCAGGGCATCATCACCACTGCCTTGAAAGCCTATATCAATGGGCTTGAAGATACCCTGAAAACCATGATAACCGTACCCTTTTTCGTTGATGCGGAGCTGGCAGGGATTGTGCTGCTCGCAAACAATCCCTCAGGCTACGATGCAAGCGATTGCTACCAAGTGCAGTTGCTCTTATCCGGTATTCATACTTCCATTCAGAAAGCCTTGAAGGAGAAAGAGCTGGAGACAAGCCAGCAGAGTCTCCGCCTGATTCTTGACTCTACTGCGGAAGGTATCTTTGGCATGGACAAGGAGGGCAATTGTACCTTCTGCAATGCCAGTTGCCTCTCCTTGCTTGGCTACGAGGCAGAGGAAGCGTTGCTTGGCAAAAACATGCATCAATTGATCCACCACAGCACAAAGGATGGCGAATTGATTCCTGAAGTGTCTTGTCCCATCAAGCAATCATTGAAAGATGGGGTGGGAACCGTCATGGAAAATCAGGGGTTCTTCCGCAAGGACGGCTCCTATTTTGATGTGTTGTGTTATGCCTACCCCCAGAAGAGAGAGGGCAATGTGGTCGGATCCGTCGTTACCTTCACCGACAACACCGAGCGAAAGGCAAACTTGGCGAAAATTGAGTATTTGAGCTTGCATGACCAGCTTACCGGCCTCTACAACCGCGCTTTCTTCGACGATGCACTGGTGAAGATCAATCGGAAGGAACTCTTGCCTGTTTCCATCATTGTGGGTGACGTAAACGGCCTGAAGCTCTCCAACGACATATTCGGTCACACAGCTGGAGATAGATTGCTGACCGACATTGCAGATGTGCTCACCAATGCATGCAGGGCACACGATATCATCAGTCGCATCGGTGGCGATGAGTATGTGGTACTCCTACCGAACACCACTGAACAGACAGCTGCTGAGATTCTGGAGCGTATCCGAAGACAACTCGATGGGAAAGAGATACTTGCCGGTCGTCGAGCCCTTGCCTTGGGAACCGCGAGCAAAACAAAAATGGAAGAGAGAATCCATGACGTATTCGATTTGGCAGAAGATCGCATGTACAGGGAAAAGACGCTCAGAAGAAGTGAAACCCAGCGCCAACAACTTGAAGTCTTGCTCAGGATGCTCTTTGAGAAAGCCCCTTCCGAAGAGCACCATGCCCAACAGGTGCAAAAGCATGCAACCTACATCGGAGAACTCTTGCACCTCAACAGTGAAGATATCAGGCTCCTCTCCAGAGCTGGGTATTATCATGACGTCGGCAAAGTGGTTTTGGACCGTACGTTGATCGAGACCAAAGGACGAAATCCAAGGATGCAAAAATCATACCAAGACCATGTAAGTGCAGGCTATCGTATTCTCAATACCTTCGAAGAGACGGTTGATTTGGCTCCTCTGGTTCTCAATCACCATGAAAGATGGGACGGCACAGGCTATCTCAGGGGCCTGAAGGGTGAAGAGATTCCCGCAATTTCCCGAATTCTCCGTCTTGCAGAGATCTGGGAGCGGGAACAGCTTGAGCATGCAGCATTTGAGAGAAGAAAGGAGATTCTCCTTTCCTTGGCTGGAACTGAGGCAGATCCCTACCTCATCGAGCAGATTCTGATGGGACTTTGATCAAAGGACAAGACGAGCGAACCCAGCTGACCGCGTCGTTGTGTGATACCAGGTGGTAAGATCGATGATCCACCTCCTTCCTCCGTCGTAGACCTCCACCAACAGCCTCCCCTCCTCATACTCTTGCTCCAGGCCCACAATGGTCACCCAGTGCCAAGGATCGAGGTTATCCACCTCGCCACTGCTGAGATTCAAGAAGGCAACCGGTTGGTCATCGGAAAGGCTGGCAACCAGGAATGCTTTGACTTCATCCAGATCGGCACGTCTACTCTTATCCTTTGCCAAAGCAAGGGAAGCGACAGATACCGGCAAGGCTCGATCGGAAATATATCGTTCCAAGCCCCGCTTGAATTGGCTTACCAGATGCACCCCCATAATGCCAGGGGTGATATAGGTCCACAGCGTTTCCATCAACGCAACCATCTCGTCCTTCGTATCGGCAGATTGCAGGCCGAGTGAAGGATGATTCTTAGCGTTGTACAAGACGAGATGGCTGGCTGTGGTAGGCCCACACCCAGCCTTCCTTTGCCATAGCTGAGGATACCACTCTTGGTCTGCCCCTAAATAGGGGCTGAAGGCGCTGTTGGGAAGATGAAGATGCTCAGGATGTGAGAGTTGGAGGGAGGTATGCACGGCTGTCCTCTCACTGCACAACTTCATAGGGCCAATTGATGATCCCTCCGAAGTCGATGATGTTGGTATATCCAAGAGCAATCAGTTTGCGAGCTGCTTGGGAACTACGGGCACCACTTCTGCAGTAGACCAAAATGGTGGCGTCGAGGTCAGGTAGGGATTCCACTTTGCTCGTACCGATGATTTCGTTGGGTATGTTGAGTGATCCTTCGATATGACCGGCCTCAAACTCCTGGCGGGTCCTTACATCGACAACCGTGATCGATGGCATTTCATCCATCATTTGTTTTGCCTCTTGGGCAGAGATTTTTGTATAGACTGGGCCACTCTTGCTCTCAATCTGTCCAGCTGAAGCGGCATTCTGATTTTTACAGGTTACAAACAGGAAAAGAGAAAGCACAATCAATGCAATACTTAATATCTTACTCATTTGGTAGGTTCTCCTAGTTCCAAGATGCCAACAAACGGAAAGGAAGTCAACGCTCAGAGACGAAAAAGCCAAGGGAGACTGTCCCTTGGCTGAGAACCCAATCATGTTGGTCCCTACTCGAGATCTTCGCTATCCAATTGTTGTTCGAGATAGGCCATAAGAACTTCTGACTTGATCAAGGCGGCTTCTGCCTGGGCAAACTGTGCCTCAGCTTTCGCCATCTCCAGATCACGCTGCAATGCTTCGGCCTGCAGCTTGTAAGCATCCTTGAGATTCTTTACCGGGTAGGAGGCAAGCACCCACACCGTCCCATCGGGGGCTGTATAGCGTTCCTCGATTGCTACACCACGCAACCCAATGTTTACCGTCTGTACGCTCAGATTCTGCAGGACTTCCAACATTTGCTTGTTGCGCAATACCTCGCCGGCTTCCTCCACAAAGGTAACCAATGCGTTATCCACATTGGTGGAAGCCCAACGGCCGATGGCATCTTTTGCAGCTGATTCAGCTCGCAGGGTGCTCAACTGTACCGTTGATTGCTTTGCACTGCCTACCTCATAGTGGAGAGAGCGCGTGCTTTTCGGCGTATGGGTGGTCCAATAGGGAGACCCATCAGGATTTGCCTTGGGAGTGGTTGCACAGCTGGCAAGCAGAACAGCACAGAGAGAAAGAACAACCAAGATTCGTTTCATACTATCGTTCCTTTATTCATCGGCACAGGCCAAGCTCCAATAGGTTTGGGATGCTCGGTCATAATACCTTGCTATGATGGTGAAGCCCTTGAGCAAACCCCGCTGGGCTTGGTAGAGATGACTTTCCATCTGCTGATTGGCAGTCGTTACTTTTTCCACCGAAAATGCATGCTCAGTCTTCAGGTCCAACAAGTTCTGTGCAGCTGCAAAGTCGGTAGCTTCCAGAGAATCGTTGAGGAAATAGTGGCGTTTTGCAGAACCTACTCCGAACTGGTAGCCGTCAACCTTGGGATAGGTGGTGATCCAAGTGGGTTTCCCCTCTTCGTTGTAGGAGCTCTGATACACACGCTTCTTCCCACTCTCCCTAGGATCCTGAACAATAACGACTGCTCCAGCCTCGGGATCAAAATGGACAGAAAGCACCTCCAAAGCATGGATGGTTTCTGCCATGGTGGTGTCATCATAGAAGGCTGCCTCATCACTTGCGAATGAGAGCAATCCCTTGTCTGACTGATAGGAGGTGACGAGCCTGCTATCCAAAGCAAGCGCCTTCTTCAGCTGGATGGACTTGGCTGCAGAGAGAATTGCCTCTTCTACCATCCTCTCCTGAGTCGAATAGGGGCCCGAAAGCCCCACATAGACATTGGAAGGATGAGAAGAGACATCCAGATAGGCTAAGGCATCCTTTTGGCTCTGCTCATTCGATACCGTCCTGCACCCAAACAGGAGCAGGACAGCACCAAGGAGCATCAGCAATACTGAAGTTCGCTTAACCAAAGCTTACTTCGCTCCCTTGAGTAAATTAGCAAAAGCATCTTTCATCTTGGCATTGGCAGCGTCAGCAGCCTCATTTTCGATGAAAGCTTCGGCTACAGCCTCAGCAGCTGGCTCAAAGCTCTTCTGGATGTTTGCAATGGGAATAGTGCACAATACCCAGACTCCGTTGTCGGCATCAACCCAAATTTCTTCGGTAGTCACCCCAGAAAGCGTTGCCTCAGCAACCTGCTGGCTGATCACTTCCATAGCGTCGAGAGCCTGACGATTGGCACCGCTGCCTGCATCGTTGATGTAGGTGACCACTACTTCCTTGACCTGAGTGCTGACCCATGCAGCAATCTTGTTCTTTGCCTCTACCGTCGCACGCTTGATGGAGTTCTGCTTGTCACTCATCTTGCCATAGCCGGTTTCATAGTGAACATCCTGTGTCGACACAGTCTTGTACACCCACTCAGGCTGAGGGATTCCCTCTGCACCAATTACCACCGGACGAACAGGAGCGGGTGCCTCAGCTACCTTTGCAGTGGAAGCACAACCGGACAACACAAGCGAAATCATAACAAGTGCGAGAATTACAAACCATTTTTTCATACGGACCTCCATTATTATGTCTCATCCCCAAGCGTACTCAGCATGAGGGTAAAGAACTCATCTACACCGCTACCGGCAGCAGCACGCGACGCACGTGCAACAGCATCTGACTCAGCCATAGCGGCTTCCCGCTCGGATTTCTCATAGGAGACGTAGGTGGCGCCTACTCCCTTCAATTGGGCTGTAAGCACATACCGTGCATACCGATACGGGCTGTCTGCAAGCACGATGGGTTCAACTCGATAGGTGACCTGAAGGAGTGAGACAGCCTGATCACCTCCTACCTGGAAGCCAAGGTTTTGCAGCCCCTTCTCAAAAGATGATTGCAAGGCAGTTGAGCTCTTCTCATCTGCATCGACCAACACTTGGATGGTAATGGCCTGGGCAAGAGAGGTCAGTTCGCGCTGAATCGGGGCAAATACTTGCTGTTGAGGTTGCTTAAGCAACACCTGGATCTGGTCAAGCAGGGACTGTTGTTGGCGAGCAAGGTCTCTCACTCCCAAGAGGGCCACGTACTGACGAAGAGGATCTGGTGACTTGGCAAGAGACATACGTTGCTGGGCTATCGAAGTCGCCAGTTCCCTGATCTGGTTCTGATACAGGTCAGCGGTGCGTTTGCGATGCAACGCAACACGGGCATACACCCTGCCAAGATCATCAGTATGCACGCTGACCACCTCTGCGCCGATGATTTGGTCGGTCTGACTGGTTACGGTGCCCATTTCCACCATTTCAGAGGCATCAGTGAAGGTGACGTTGCCCTGCATATCAGTAGCAGAGGTGCTGAGACTGGTAACTTCCGTGATTGACTTCACTTGGGAGTTGAAGACCTGCGACAGGGAAGAGAGCGCAGCATCGACGGCACGCTGACGCGTGGAACCTGACCCAACCGCACACAAGTACGTGGCTTCATCAAAGGCCTTGTCATACGGGTTATCAAGCCATGATGGCTGGCCTTTGCCCTGGGGGACAGAAGCACATGAGACAAGCATAGCCACCATAAGAATCAGGAAAGTCAGTTTTTTCAACATACTCATCGTTGATCCTTAGAATTTGAACTTACTCTGCTTGATAAGCTTCTTGATGGTCTCTTCGCCTACCCACACCTTGCGGTTCGTCTCAATGTCGATCAGTTCTGCCGAAACATAGTAGGTTCTCACCATCGAGCCGCCGCTCTGGTCTAGGTTGGTTCTCACCGCACCTTGGAGCAGATAGTCAGCACCGATCTCCTTGCCAAGAGCCTTCGCCGTGTCCTCACTGGCAAAATACTGTTGCTCTTCACGTTCATCACGGACTGAAGCTCGGAAATTCTGATCTGCAACCATATCAATCTTGCCCGAATTCACCAGTTCCATCTCATAACGCTTGGCAATGATGGAAGTATCGATATGTTCGCTGCTGCGATTCATGAATGTTCCTACGATGACCACTGGATTCTTACCGGGATTTTTCATCTTGTACT
>JAAYQY010000415.1 GCA_012519125.1 Spirochaetales bacterium | reverse complement strand
GCTTGGGATGGCGACAACGTCAACAAGACTCGCCTGCTCGACCGCTGGACCAATGAGATCGGCAACAAGAGATAATTGCCTTTGGGTAATTTGGCTTTTCCTACCACCCTGCAAGCACTCCTTGCAGGGTGTGTAGTACCAACGGAATGCATCGATGTTTACAAAAAAACGCATCCTTCAGTTCTGTGCTGCGGCACTGATATTCCTGCTAGCCGACTTCTGGATGTACAGTACGCTCTCCTCAAATTTCAGATCATATGAAGAGCAGCGGAACTTCAATGAAATTGAACTGTTCGCCCAAACAGTACCCGATGAACGAACCGAGCAATCCTTTGCCACGTGGATGCCCACCGTAAAGGATATCATTCCTGGTAGCCGTGCTCTCTACCTTACGTTCGATGAAGTCTCATTTGACTTCAAGCCTGAGAGCGGATCCGAAACAAACCTCACCCTCTTCAATGCCTTCCGAAATACACCCAATTTCCAGAAAGCGATGGAGAGCGTGTATTATCTGGAACCCATGAGGCTTGCCTCCACCTACAAGGCTGACTACAGCCTTGACCCGGACGCCAACAGCTTTGAAGAGATTTCAAGCCAAGTGTATTTTGTCCCGGTAGTTGATGAAACCGGCTATCAGGTCTCCGGTGCCGTCATGATTCTTGTACCCACCAGCACAGCCACCGGTTTCAACAACTTGCTGAGGACCCTCTTCATCGTTGCAGCAGTGTTCTTCCTGGGAATCATGCTGGTGCTTATGTTCACCCGTGACCCAATGACCGGGTTTATGGTACTCGCTCTCTTCGGCATTGTGCTGGTTTTCATCGCCTACCCCTTGCTGGAAGCAGTGCGACTCTCCTTCATGAAGGATGGAACCTTCAGCCTGCAGACCTGGAAAGAGAGCCTCTCTCCCACCTACCTGATAGCCTTGTGGGGATCTCTGAGGCTCGGTGTCCTGACCGCCACCATTTCCACTCTCGTCGGGTATATGTTTGCCTTCCTGATTGAGCGGACATCTTTCAGGCAGAAGAAACTGATGACCACCCTGGCTACCATGCCGGTCATCTCCCCACCGTTCTCCCTTTCTCTCTCCATCATCCTGCTGTTCGGCAACAACGGCTTGATAAGCAAGCAGTTGCTGAACTTGAACACCTCCATCTATGGTCTTGGGGGACTGACGATTGTGCAGGTCATCGGGATGTTCCCAATTGCCTTCATGACCATCAGCGGTGTACTCAGGCAAATCGACTCTACCGTCGAGGATGCCTCCTTGGATTTGAGCGCCACACGCTGGCAGACCTTCAAATCCATCACCCTCCCGCTCTCCGCCCCAGGCATTCTTTCAGCATGGCTCTTGGTATTCACAAACTCCCTTGCTGACTTTGCAAACCCGCTGCTTCTCAGTGGCGACTATCGTGTACTCTCCACCGAGGCATACATGCTGGTTACCGGAAGAAGCAACCTGGGAGCAGGATCGGCTCTCTCCTTCATCCTGCTGATGCCCACCCTCACCGCCTTCCTGATCCAGCGCAACTGGGTCTCCAAGAAGAGCTTCGTGACGGTGACAGGCAAACCCTCCACCAACCTTACTGAACTGACAAACAAACCGGTTCGCACGGTGTTGGAAGTGGGAGCCTGGGTCTTCATCGGCTTCATCGCATCCCTCTACCTTACCATCGTAGCCGGTTGCTTTGTGGTGAACTGGGGTATCGACTACTCCTTCACCCTTGCAAACTGGGGTGAGGCACTCGCTCGTGGCTGGACCTCAATCCGTGACACGGTAACCCTTGCTGCCATTGCAACCCCGATTGCCGGCCTGCTTGCCATGCTCAGCGCAATGCTGATTGTACGCAAGAAGTTCCCAGGCAAGCGTGTGCTGGAGATGCTGATCATGACTCCGTATGCAATACCAGGCACCCTGATCGGTATCAGCTATGTCCTCGCCTTCAACAAGCAACCGCTGTTGTTGGTGGGAACAGGGGCGATCATCGTCATCAACTACATCATCCGCGAACTACCGGTTGGTTTGGAGAATGGCATCACTGCCCTCCACCAGATCGATCCGGCCATCGAGGAGTCAGCTGCAGACCTTGGTGCTGATGTACCCACAGTCTTCAGGACCATCGTACTGCCGTTGATCAGACCGGCCTTCCTGTCCAGCATGTCCTACACCTTCGTACGGTCCATGACTGCTGTCAGTGCCATCATCTTCCTGATATCGGCTCGCTGGAATCACCTGACCGTCCTGATCTTCAACTTCTCCGAAAATCTCAGAT
>JAAYQY010000414.1 GCA_012519125.1 Spirochaetales bacterium | reverse complement strand
AGGAACATGGTGACCTCACCCTCTTTCAGCTCCTTGAGCACCTGACTGATGATCAGCTTCTTGCCGAAGACGATCGAAGCACCAACACTGATGGCCTCAAAGAAAACGGCCATCATGGTGTAGGCATGGTGGATGGGAAGGATTGCGTAGAATACATCCGTCGGATACAGGGTCATATTGCCCTGGGCTAGATAACAATCGGATACCAGATTTCGGTGGCTGAGCATAACACCCTTGGGGGTTCCGGTAGTACCGCTGGTGAAGAGAATTGCCGCAGTATCTTCGCAATCGGCCTGGTGGCGCTTGACCTCTTTTGCTTTGATATCAAGGACAAAGGGATACTCACTCCCCTCTTCCAAGCTTACGCGGTCGGTAAGAGCCAGCTTGTTCTCTGCATCAAAACCTTCCAAGCGATCTGTATCGGCAAACAGGATCTTAACACCGGCAAAATCCATCAGTTTGGCCATATCCTTGTTGCTTAAGGTGCTGTCCAGGGGTACCACAATGGCTCCGGCATAGAGAATGCCAAGATAAGCCATAGCCCACTCAGGGCTGTTCTTGCCACTGACAGCAACCTTGCTGCCCTTGCCCACCCCTTTGGCAGCGAGGAAATTGGCAATGCTGAGAATATGGGCCTGAGCTTGTTCGTAGGTGAATGTCTCTTTCTTCGGGACAAAGGCTGTGAAACACTTATTCTGGGCGAAACGGCTGACTGAGATCTCAAACATCTGTACTACAGTCGGCCACTGGCCGTCAAACATTTTGCCACGGTATGCATCCAAGAAATCCCAAGGCATCGGGGAGTTTTTCGTAGTTGCCATTTTCCTTCTCCTCTTAACAGCACAGAATATGCAATCTTCTTATACTATAGGCAGAAGAATTGGGAAATATCAAGATTATCATGACAGGTTTTCATATTACGTAATAGTGTAATGCAGCTGTCAGGGAGACGCAAAACCCTCCCTTGCGTTGACCAAAGCGCAGGATGCGACTACAGTTTACGACGAGGTATCGTTGAGTATGCACATTTCCAGCTTTGATGATGTGGTCTTCTTCATGGAGAGTTTCACCAACTTAGAGAAGCAGACCGACCACTATACAACCCGGAACTATCGCCTGGACAGGATGATTGAACTCTTGCGCCATCTCGGCAACCCCGAGAGAGCCTTTCGGAAGATCCACCTTGCTGGATCAAAGGGGAAGGGCTCAACAGCCAGCTACCTTGCCTGTGCACTCTCCACTCTCGGGTATAAAACCGGGCTCTACCTTTCGCCCCATCTGGTCGATTACCGGGAGCGCTTCACGCTCGCCGGAACCTTCTTTGGCGAGGAGCTGTTGGTGGAAACCGGAAGGGTTCTGCAACACAAGCTCACCAACTTCTCCTTTTCCGACCAGTGGGGAGAAACCCACCCCACCACCTTCGAGTTGTTCACCGCATACGCCTACTTGCTTTTCAAAGCAGCAGGTTGCACTTGGGCAGTCATAGAAACAGGCTTGGGCGGACGGCTCGATGCCACCAACACCATTATCCCGGAAGCCTCGGTGCTCTGCCCCATAGAACTCGAACACACCAAGATCCTTGGAAATACCATCGCCCAGATAGCTTCTGAGAAGAGCAAGATCATCAAGGAAGGGGTGCCGGTGTTCATCGGCTATGAGGAGGATGAGGCCTTGGAGGTCTTCCTTACAGAGGCAAGAGCCCAGAAAAGCAAGGTCCACCTGCTCAGCGATGAGCTACTCTCCCTCTCCAGTGAGACGACAAAAGAAGGTGAGGCTGTAACCTACCAGTGGATAGATGGCAGGAAAGAGGATCTGTTGCTCGCCATGCGCGGGCAGGTTCAGGCACAAAACAGCGCGCTTGCCCTGCTTGTGCTCAGGACGCTTGGGCTGTACGAGCCGCGCATCCTCCCTTCTTTCGCCAAGAACCAGATTCCCGGTCGCTTCCAGCAACTGAGCTCGGAGCCACCACTGTATGTGGACGGAGCCCATACCCACCATTCGCTCGCTTCCTTGCTCTCCTCGTTCTCCCATCTGCACCCCGGGTCGGACAACACCGTCATCTACGGAGCTCTTGAGGACAAGGATCATACCCATATGGTAAGTCTGGTGCTCGAACACTTCTCCACCATCATCGTGAGCAAACCCGGCAGTTACAAGAAGAGCGACATCGTCATGTTGCGGGCACTGTTTGAACAGCAAGCGGCTGCCAGCTCGAAGCCTGTACGCATCTACCTGGTGGAGGACAACGGGGAGGCTCTGAAACAAGCCTATGCCCTTACTCCCAACCATGCCGCCATCTTGGTGTGCGGCTCCTTCTATCTGGCCGGAGGGGTGAAGGCAGCATACGATGAAACAAAGGAGCACTATGAGTCTCAACTGGCGTGAAATTGCCCTGATCCTTGAGGAGTTGCCCCTTCTCGACAGCTCGCTTCAGCAAACGCTGCAGCATGACTTCCACTCCCTCAGCTGGCAGTTCTACCACCCGCAGGTTGGACGCTGGACGCTCTATACTGAGTTTGGCACTCCATTCAGCCGCTTGCATATGCTCACTGAATCCATCCAAGTGAGCCAGCGGGGGAAAACGGCCAAGCTGCAACGCTTCATCCAGTTTTGCAGGGCTAACCTGGAAGGATCCAAGGTGGTCGGCTTCAGACAGGCCGGTGCCGATCGTCTGGTGCAGCTAACCTTGGACAACCATGGGAGGCTCCTCTACCTTTACCTGCGCTTCTACAGTGGCCCGGGTGCAAATGTCATCGTCACCGACAGCGAGCACACCATACTCGACCTGCTGTACCGCAGGCCAGGTCGAGGAGAGCAGAGTTCAGGCACCTTCCTGATGGCCGAAGAGCAAAAGATCCCGAATGATTCATTCACTGTTCGCCCTCGAAATGAACTCTCATTCAACCGGCAAATCGAGCAAGAGTACGGCAATCAGAGCAATATCCTCACCTA
Organism: Spirochaetales bacterium; assembly: GCA_012519125.1. Taxonomy (GTDB): domain Bacteria; phylum Spirochaetota; class Spirochaetia; order Sphaerochaetales; family Sphaerochaetaceae; genus Sphaerochaeta. Next base: position 3,135 of record JAAYQY010000414.1, on the reverse strand, counting down.
TGAGCAGCTCCTGTCCAAGGTGGAAGCAAAACGCGATCGTGAGCTGAAAACTCTCAGCAGCACGTTAGCCAGCCAGATGCGCACGATCAAGGCACATGAAGGCTATGAGCTTTGGAAGAAGAAAGCAGACCTCCTGAGTGCAAACCAACACCTGCTGGATGGCAGGAAGTCCCGCATTGAAGTCGAGGACTGGGAGCCAGAGAGCCTGCTAACCATAGAATTGGATGAGAAACTCAAGGCAAGGGAGAACATCCTCCTCTACTACGAGAAGTACCAGAAAGCCAAGGGAACCTATGAGAATGCCCTTGGGGAAATGGAGAAAGCGAAAGAGGCATTGGTCCGGGAACAACAGCGCTATGCACAGTTGCTCGATCCCCTGCTGGATAAAGAGGAGGCGATCCGCGCATTCAAGAAAGAGCTGGCCACCATACCCAGCCAGGTCGATACAACACAGAAGAGTCCCGGCTTGGTTATCCAGAGCGGACAGTTCACCTTGTTGGTAGGTCGAAATGCAAAGGAGAATGATGAACTGCTGCGCCACCATGTCAGGGGCAATGACTACTGGATGCATACCCGTGATTTCCCCGGAGGCTATGTCTTCATCAAGTTTGTGAAAAACAAGAGCGTTCCGCTGGATGTCCTCTTGGATGCTGCTAATCTTGCCTTGGTCTTCAGCAAGGCAAAAAGCCAGGGAAAGGCCGATCTCTATTACACCCAGGTAAAACACCTTCGGCGACCCAAGGGAGGCAAAACCGGCTTGGTATTGCCAACTCAGGAGAAAAACCTGACAGTTGTACTGGACGAAAGCCGTCTGGCACGATTACTTTTGGAGGATGAACATGCTTGAACCCCGCCATCAGGTGATATTCTACCCAGAAGATCCGGTCTCACTCTCCGAAGCCACCCAAATCAGGACCTCCCCTGTTCACCTTTCTACGCTTCCCTCAGCCTTGCTCTGCCCCCATGCATCCTACGACATGAGCCTCCAAGCCCTGCACAAGAGTTTCGCACGTACCGCAGGTTTGCGTCCCAATCTGGTGGTGGTGCTCGTTCCTCTGCACCAGGAGGTGCTGATGTGCGACGAGCCTGCCTTTCTTTTCAGTCTGGAGGGAGAGGGCATGGTCATAGGGGGAAAACCCATTAGGTTTGCCACCGACGTGCTTGCACATCTCAAGGCGCTGTATACACCGCACTTGGCACTGCAGGAGAGCTATTTCGAGGAAGAGAGTGCTTTCGAGCTCACCCTTCCCTTCATCAACTCCTATGTGCCGGACACACCCGTTCTTGGCCTTGCGGTAGGCACCTGTTCCAAGCCTCAACTGAATGTATTGGAGCGCCTACTTGCCTCCATCACCGACTATGAAAAGAAGACGTTGTTCATCGTCAGCAGCAATGCCAACGCCCTGCTTCCCAATGATGTAGCTGCCGAGCATGCTTACCACCTTGGCGAATGTTTGCGTCGTGGCGACACTCTTTTGGAAGCACAGCAGCACCACCTGATAAGTTGCTGCAATCTCCCGTCCCTTGAGGCGATCAGGCGCCAGAAGTGGGCCACCCAGGGATGGAACATAGACTCCTGGTACTACAAAGGCCAGGAGTATCCTCATCCCATGGTGGTTGGGGAAGGAAAAGAAAAAATCGTATGGCACCTCAGTGCCAGCTTAGGAGAGATGCATGTCAGTGAAACGAACCTTTGACCAGATGATCGAGGGGAACGTGATGCGTTGCATCACCATCGCACCCCAAACAGTCGAACTTCCCTCCTATCTCTTGCAAGGAGAGAAAGAGAGGGGGTACCTCTATGATGGGGAGCATCTTGAGAGCTGGTACTGGAAAGGCATCACCATCATTGACGGGGAACGCTGTCTCTATTTCGACCAGCTCGATCTTTTCCCCTTCGCCGAGATTGCAACCAAAAAGCGCGATAAGGCCCTGACCTGGGTGCGCCGACTTGCCGATGCACTTTCTCGTCTCAGTTCCGATTTTCTCGATCTGAGCAGCGGCATCCTCCCCCTGTGGAGAGTGTGGGGCGTTGAGGATGGCAGGCTCCTCATCCTTCCCCAAACCCTTGGAGACCTCTTCTCTTCCACCGCAGAGGAAGAAGAACGCTACCAGAACATATCGGCTTGGGTGCATCATGGCATCCACGCCCCGTTCACCTTGTGCGACCAAATGGGACAGCTGCTCTACTACGCTGCCTTGGGCTTCGCTCCCTTTGCCGACCGCTTGACGCGCGAGGACTCATTCAGACCCCTGCCCATCACCAGTACCCAAACCCAGCTGCCCACTTCTACCGCAAATTTCATTCATACCACGCTTACGCTGAGCCTCACCCGCCAACGTGATGCTGCAGGAAACAGGGAGAGCCAGAAAGCGCTCTCCACTTTCCTTGCCCAAACTGAGGAGCTTCAATGGAATCTTCCTGCTCTGCAGCAAGCATCCACGCGTGAGAAATATCTTTCCATTGAGGCGTGCGAAAAGTTCTTGGATGGACAGGCCAAACGTGCCAATCGCAAGATCTTCTGGAGAAAGAAGGGTTGGATTGTGATTACCGTTGTCCTGAGCATCGGCGCACTTGCCTGGTTCACCACCAGTCGCATTCAGCTTGCTCTCACTCCACCCTACACGGCCGGGATGGGCCAAGTACAGGTGATCGAGGAGTATTATGCAGGGCAGAATGCTCTGGATTTGCAGAAGATGGAAGCATCGCTTGCAAAGGGAACAAAGAATCCTGTCTCGATGGAGGTCACCAACCTCTTCGTAACCCGGCAGACTCGCCAGGCATATGAGGGGATTAACAGCCAGGTGGACCCCAACCGTTGGCTCTCTGAAGGCAAACCACCTTTAGTGGAAGGAACCTTCCTCTATGGTGTCGCCGACCTTGAGATTGCCGCGTTGGATGCAACCACTTTCATGGCCACCGGAACGCTCTTCACCCCCTATTCATACACTGATGAGGGCGTACAGCAACAAGGCTTCGAAGGAATTCCCATCTTCCTCTACAAAATCCAACAGCAGTTCTCCGTGGAAATGGGCAAGCGAGGGTGGTATGAGATAACCGACATCAAGGCGGTGAACGTAGAATTTCTTCAGCAGTTGGACGTACCTACCCAGAAAAGGTTTTGAGATACGCTT
>JAAYQY010000413.1 GCA_012519125.1 Spirochaetales bacterium | reverse complement strand
ACTCAGTGGTTGCCTATCAGACTGCTTTCCTCAAAGCAAACTACCCTGCCGAATTCTGGGCTGCAAACCTCACCAACGAGATGGGCAGTCCTGACAAGTTCAGTGAGTATCTGCAGGTCGCAAAAGACCAGGGCTTGGATATCCTCCCGCCCTCAGTCAACTATTCGGACAAGCACTTCTCCGTTGTCGACGGCAAAATCGTCTATGGCCTTGCCGGCATCAAGAACGTTGGGGAGGGTGTGGTCGAGCAGTTGGTCACCGAACGCGAGAATTCAGGACCCTACAAGGACTTTCTGGACTTCCTGACCCGTCTCGACACCAAGGCGATGAACACCAAGTTGCTCGAGTCGTTGATCAAGGCAGGAGCGTTTGACACCTTGGGCACCAACCGTCCCACCCTTCTGGAGAACCTTGGCGATGCCATCACCTATGTGCAAAAGCGCAAGGAGGCTACCGCTTTCGGCCAGATATCCCTCTTCGATGAGGAGACTGAAGCCTCGATGGATACCTTCACGATGCGGGAGGTTGAGGATTGGAAGATCCCAGAAAAGCTTGAGATGGAGAAGGGGCTTCTTGGTTTCTACATCAGCGGCCACCCGCTTGATGCCTTTGCCCAAGCGATAACCCAACGGGTGACAGTCAACACCTCCAAGTTGGAACAACTGCCCTTCGGCCGCCCGACGAACATCATTGCCATGGTCAGTTCTATCAGGCCCTTCACCACCCAAAAGGGGGGTATCATGGGCTTCTTGCAACTGACGGACCGAAACGCGACCTTCGATGCCACCCTCTTTCCCAAGACCTTCGAACAATATCGTGACATCATACGCGTCGATGGCATCTACGGTTTCATCGGCAAGTTCGACAATTCACGGGGCAATGACAAGATCTCCTTTTTGATCGAGCAGATCTTCGAGGATCCGAACCAGCTCGCCCCTCTTGCTGTCTCCCGATGCCACATCGAACTCGAAAAATCCTTTTGCAGCACTGAGCATATCTCACACCTCAGGGATACCTGCCTGAGCTGGGGAGGCAGCTGTTCGTTGCACCTCCACTTCCGCCATGAGGGGGAAGAGTTGGGAACCACCGTTGCGTGCGGAAGGGAGTTCAGTGTGCGCTACTGTGACGACCTGGTGCAGGCTTTGCAGGAAAATCCGGCAATTTTGCATATTTGGTTCGACTAAGCGACAAAAGTTGGGTATGTTGGATTGTGGAGGAATACGATGAACCAAAGTACCTACATTGATGGAGTTGCAGTAACCACAGGATCAAATGTCTTCATGACCATTGCTTCCATCCTGGCAAGTCTGCTCTCCTTCTACTCCCTGTTGATCTGGCTCAGGATAGTCCTCACCTGGATACGCGTCCCCGGCCAGACGCAAGAAAATCCCCTCGCCTACTATCTGGGCAAGATTGTTGACCCGTATCTTTCCTGGTTCAAAGGCATCAGCAGTCTCAGGCGCAGTCGTTTTGACCTCACCCCGTTGGTCGCTCTCGCTGCCCTATCGGTGGTGCAGTCGATGCTCCGCCTCTACGGCAGCTATGGAAGCCTGACGGTGGGCATGGTATTCGCCCTGGTCTTGCAGACCCTCTGGTCCTATCTGGTAAGCCCGATTTTCTGGTTTGTAATCATCATGTTGGGTATACGTCTGGTCTTCTGTTACCGGCGGAGCCCTCAGAGCATCGGTTACATCACCATGCTCGATTCCATGATCGGAGGGGTGCTCAATTGGGTGCAGAACCTCATCTACCCAAAGAAAGCCATCAACGACCGGCAGTTGGTAATCACCAGCCTGACCTTCTTCATAGCCCTCTACATCGGCACTTCGCTGGTTCTTCGCTTCTTGATAGGCTTCTTTGCCAAGCTCAGCTTCTAGCGCATGGAGTACCTGAGGAACCAACACCAGGATATCAGCACATTAAGCGGGGTGGGTGTTGCCGCCAAGGCCTCCTACTCCGAACTGGGCATCACCACCTACAGCGATCTGCTGTTGCTCTCTCCCCGCAGCTGGGAAGACCGCAGCCAGGTCAGACCGCTGGGAAGCCTTGGTGATGGACAGGTGGCAAACACCCTGGTCGAAGTTCTTTCACACTCCTATTTCGGGCTGAAATCCGGCAAAAAACGAACCCTGAAAATCATCGTGCGCGATGCCTCCCAGCAAGGTGATGGAAGGCTCAGCCTGCTCTGCTTCGGGCGAAATTTCTTGGAAAAAACCATCAGGATCGGGAAACTCTACTATCTCTACGGAAGTGTTTCCCTCCATCGAGGAGAGCTGCAGTGCTCCCAGTTTGAGCTCTATCCCGCAACCGAGGACGGAGACTTTCCCAAACAGTTCGGCAAGATCCTTCCCATCTATCCACTGCGTGGCTCGCTCAGCCAGCGCCTCATCAGAAGCAATATGCAGGCCATCCTCTCTCAAGTAGCACACTTTGAGGATGAATTGAGTGAAGACCTCAAACAACGCTACGATCTTCTGCCCACCGACCAGGCGATCAGGATCTATCATGATCCCCCTTCCCTTGAGGCATTGGAACAGGCTCGCAAGACCCTCGCTTTCACCGAACTCTTCTATCTTCAGCTGGTAGCACGCCGCCACAAAGGCTTGGAACAGAGAAGCCAAGCACCAGGGGCAAGCACCCCTTCCCGCCTCGAGCTTGCCTGCATTGAAGCGCTGCCCTTCGCCCTCACCCGTGACCAGTTGGCCAGCCTCAAGGAGATTCGTCAGGATCTGGACAGCGAACTGCCGATGAACCGCCTGTTACAGGGTGATGTCGGCAGTGGCAAGACCTTGGTTGCCTGGATCAGTGCCCTGCATGTGCTGGGTAAGGGAGGCCAGGTTGCCTTCATGGCACCGACCGAACTGTTGGCACGCCAACATGCAGAATCGGGGTTCCAATTGCTTTCCAAGCTGGGGATCCGCCTTGCCTTCCTCACTGGCTCGGTCAAGAACAAAGAGAGAAAACTGCTGCTTCAGGCTATAGCTGAAGGAGAAGTGGACATCATCATCGGAACACACGCCCTCTTCTCCAAGGAAGTGGTCTTCCACAACCTCAGCTATGTCATCATCGATGAGCAACATCGCTTTGGGGTTGAGCAACGCCTCGCCCTGCTGGAAAAAGCCCGTGTTCCCGATCTTCTGCTCATGACCGCGACCCCGATCCCCCGCACCCTCTCCTTGACTGTCTTCGGGAATCTCAACATTTCAACCCTGCACACCATGCCCCAAGGCAGGAAGAGCATCATCACCCATCTGGTGAACGAACAAAGCCGCAAGCGCATGTACCAAGCGGTGGGAGTGGAGTTTTTGCGTGGTCATCAAGCCTACTTCGTCTACCCCCGCATCGATGACAGTGGGGAGAGCGACCTGAGGGATGTCCTGAGCATGTATGAGTTCCTCAAGGGTGAGTACCCTTCGGTTCCTTCCGCACTCATCCACAGCAAGCTCGACGAAGAGGAGAAAGTTTCCATCCTCAAGAACTACCAAGAGGGAAAGCTCGGTTATCTTGTCTCCACCAGCGTGGTGGAGGTTGGTATCGACATTCCCAATGCAACCTGTATGATCATCGAGCACGCCGAACGGTTCGGCCTCTCCGCCCTCCATCAGCTTCGTGGGCGGGTAGGAAGATCGCATCTGCAGTCCTACTGCTTCTTGGTCTTCGGCAACGAGTTGACCGAAGAGGCGAAACAGCGGCTCAAGGTCATGAAAGAGTCAACCGATGGATTCTACATTGCCGAACAGGATCTTTTGATCAGAGGCCCCGGAGAGTTGACAGGAACCAGACAGTCAGGGTACCTGAAGCTCATCTTCGCCTCCCTGACCGAGGACCTGCATCTGATAGAACTCGTGCGCAACGAGGCCGACCGCATCCTTGCCTCCGACCCCGGTCTTTTGAGCGCCGAACATCAGAGAATACGCTCAGTTCTCTCCACAGCCCCTCCCTTTGAGGAGGAACACAGTGAAGCCTAGAACCAACTTGCACAAGTGCGGATGAAAAACTATCATCAAAGGCGTTGGGGGTAAGCAATGCGCATAACCGGAGGCATCTATCGGGGAAGGACAGTCGTCTGTCCTCCAGGAATCATCAGACCTGCCATGGACATGATGCGTGAGTCGCTCTTCTCCATTCTGGGCAATCTTGAGGGCAAGAGCTGGCTGGACCTCTTCACCGGAAGCGGGTGTGTGGGCATCGAGGCTGCAAGCCGAGGAGCCAACTTGGTACATCTGGTGGAAAAAGACCGCCTCAAAAAGGCAACCATCATGGATAACATCAGTATGGTGGAGACAGAGATCAAGCTCTTCATGGCCGATGTGAACCGCTTCATTCCTACTGCCAAGCGCCAGTATGACATTGTCTATGCAGACCCTCCCTTTCCGATGCACGGCAAGGTGTCCCTCGCCCAAGCGGTGGACAAGCAAGGGCTGCTCACCGAAGGGGGCCTCTTCATCATCCACTACCCGAGTGAGGAGAAGGGCCAGTGGCCCGAGCAAGTGGGAAATCTTGTTTGTTATGACCAGCGCAAGTATGGCAGGAGCACCCTTCGCTTCTACCGCAACACCAAAACCGAGGGAGACCACCATGAGCTTTGATCTGGTAACCATTGATGAGAACAATGTTGCACACAGCAACTTCGTCACCTACAGCTACGAGACCGACTGCTTTTCTGACGCACGGTTGGCTTTCTACTTTCAGGTAGTGCAGGAAGCTGCCGGCATGCACGCTGCCCAACGTGGGTGCTCAATCCCTGCCATGCACCAAGAAGGCAAGACCTGGGTCATCACCCGCACCCAAATGGAAGTTGAACGATATACCCGTTGGCCGGAGGTGCTTGAAGTGGAAACCTGGGCGCAGGAACCAATCCGTCTCCACCTCCCTCGTGTAGTCCGTGCGTTCGACAAAACCGGCAAGCTCCTGTTCACCACCCACACACAGTGGGCAATTCTGGACTTGGAGAGTGGTAGGCCCTGCAGGCCTTTGGACATGGCAACGCGCATAGGCCTTCCTCCGAAAGAGGATGCGATGCACCACCAGGAGATCAAGCTGGGGCGCAGGCAGTCCATCGGGGAGTCCGAACGGGTGTTGCTGACCAGCAGCAAGCCTACCATCAGCTATCTCGATACCGACCGAAACCAGCATGTGAACAATATCAGCTATCTGAATTGGGCGCTGGAAAGCCTTCCTTCCTCCTTCCGCAATCGTCTGAAGGTTTCCCATGCCGATGTCTCCTACCTCAGACAGACCTTCCTCGGCGATGAGTTGTTGGTCAGCACCTATGCCAAGGATGAAGAGGCCTTGCTTCAGGATACAGCCGAGCTTGAGCATATCATCGAGCGACGGGAGAGCGATGGCTCGAAGACCACTGTCTGGGAAGGAAGCACAAAGTGGAAGAAGCGCGAAGAGCTTAGATGAAGACCTTGCGGAGCGAGGGTTCTTTGCCCAGCAAGAGGCCTATGGACTCGCTTACCGGCAGCACTCCTCGTTTTGCATTGGCACTGAAGTAGCAGTACCAACACCCCTCCTCGGTCTTGTAGTGGATATCGCAGGCAACGAGATACCTGCTTGCCCACCCGCTTTGCGGAGGGACTAGGATGGGAGAACGGAACGAGCGCTTCCAACTCAGCCCATCGGGACTTTCCAATTGCAGGAGAACCGACGAGGTCTTGCCTCGCTTCTTGTCCCAGTACATGGCACACTCAAACGCTACAAACCCATCCTGGGCAGGGATCACCTTGATGCTGCCAACTGCCATGCTGCGGTACTCATCATCAGGATTCGGCTCAAGCAGAGCCCTGCCCTCATTTGCAAGGGCATAAGGTCCTTCGAGGGTGCTGGAGAGGGCAAGGGCAAAATAGCGGCTTGTCTTTTGGCCTGTATCGCCCAGGACAAGATGGCTTGCCCCGAAATAGAGGCGGTAACCCGCTCCATCCTTGATGATCTGGGGGCGGCTGATCCGGGGTTTCTTCAAACCCACCGAGGCGAACTCGATCATCCTGCTGTCCAGCAGCACCTTCGGTTCGCTGAAAAGAATCAGATCTGTGGATGAGCGCATCTCAAAACGGCTGTAGCTGATCTTCTCCTGCTCACGCCTTCTCAAGCGGCCCTTGTTCAGGGCGGGCAGAGAGGCGTTGTGCTTCTCATAGATGAGATAGTAGACCCCATCCTCGACATAGAGGGATGGACTGT
>JAAYQY010000412.1 GCA_012519125.1 Spirochaetales bacterium | reverse complement strand
TGTTTCGTTGGTTACCAAGAGGATATCGCAAGGAGGATGTCTGAGCACTTCATACAGCTCATCCATCTGGGCAAACCGTTTGGAGGGAATGCCTTCATGATGCAGCAGATTTCCCAGCCAAACAGTGAGGCAGTCGACCACACAGACTTCCACTGAGGGAGGGAGATCCTTGATGGCTTTTGCCAGGTCAATCGGCTCCTCAATGGTGATGAACCGGTCGCCCCGATCCTTTTGGTGGGCAGAAATCCTGGCTTTCATCTCCTCATCAATTGGTTCAGCGGTGGCAATATATGCTCGTGATTCGGTACCTTCACACACTGAGAGTGCATAGTCTTGGGCATAGGAACTCTTCCCGCTTCGGCCCCCTCCGATGATCAGGCTCACCTGGCTTTTCAGACGGGTGTGGATCCTGACTGATCCGGTTGTCGAAACAACGGTTCCTTTTGCACTGTGAAGCGGATATCCCTTGATCTGGTTCTTTTTCAAGTCAATGGTAGCCATGAGCACCTCCCCAAACATGACCCATCATAGCATGGCTTTTCTGCAAGAGGGAGAGGCTGGCCTGCAAGTCGGGCTCAGAAAACACTTCTACTGTCAGCACCCTGCTTTTTTGGTCAAGAGAAATCTGCCTTCTGAGGGCAGAAAGAAAGGTTTCGATGTCCTCAGGCTTGCCTTTGTCCAAGCCAAGATGGTCCTTGCCGTCTTTCACCCCGTGCAGATGACAGACGCGCGTTCGGTCCAAAAGGGAGGAAAGATTCTCCTCCATCGAGTAGCCCATAAGCCAGATGTGCCCGATATCCAGGGTCACCGACAGGTCGTGCCGGCGAACCAGCTCATCCACCACAGAAAAGTGATAGCTCAGTGTTTCGGCACAAAGCATTCTGCTCTCCACCCTGCTTTGGGAGAGAACCTGCTCCACTGTCCAGTCGAGTCCATCCAACCAGCGGGGAGTATCCAATGAAGGCTCCCTTCCATAAGAATCGGGAGTGAGGTGAAGCACATAGCCAAAAGGATTGAGTGATTCGGTGAGCTCCATGACCCGAAGCAAGGTATCCACACACTTCTGGCGGACCTGCTTCTCCGGGGAACCGGGAAAGATATCCAAAGGAAAGTGTACGGTATAGCTCAGATCATGCTCTTCTGCCAAATCTGAGAGGGTTGCGATGGTGGAAGCATCAGGAAAGTTGCTCATCCCTTCACTTTCAAACAGCACAAGCTCCACATCATCAACCAATGGGGCAAGATGGCGGACATTGGGAAGAATGTCGTCAGGGAGGATATAGCTGGTCGTTCCCACTCTGAGTTTCTTTTCGTTCATACCAACCCCAGTTCTTGAAGCACTGATGTGCTGTCAGTCACTTTTGCCAAGGAAAAACTGGTCATGTCAGGAAGAATGAAGCTTGCCAGCCTGACCAAAGGCCAAGCCACCAAGGCACCGGTGCCCTCCCCCAACTGCATGTCCAACTCAAGCAGTGGCTTCTTCTTCCCCAGCGCCTCAAGCATCAGCTGATGCCCGGACATCGCCGAACGGTGGCAAGGTATCAAATAGTCAACAAGATGGGGCTCCATGCGTGCTGCCACCAAGGCTGCGCTGCTGACCACAAACCCGTCAAGCAGGATGGGAAGTCCAAGTTCCGCAGCTTGCCACAGGCCCCCACAGATGGCAGCACTCTCATACCCACCAAGGTTGCAGAGAACTGAGAAAGGATCTCGCTGAGGATGCAGCATAAGCGCCTGCTCTATCACCCCAATCTTATGCTCAAGCTCTTCGTCACTGAGGCCGGAACCCTTACCGGTGAGTAATGAGGGATGAAGACCCAACAGAGCAGAGGCCACAGCCGAGGCACTGGTGGTGTTTCCCACTCCCATCTCCCCGAAAGCTATGCTGTCGCATCCCTTCTTTTTTGCCTGAAGCACAGACTTACGCCCAGCCTCGATGGCCTTCTTGCAGGCATGTTCCTCAAGTGCAGGGCCAAGAAGAAAATTCCGGCTGCCAAAGGCCACCTTTGCATCCACCACCTTGTCGGTGGAAGAAAACCTGTGGCTCACCCCCACGTCGATGACTGTGAGGTCTACCTGATTGAGGGAAGAAAACAGGGCACAAGCACCCCCGCCGTTTGCAAAATTGATGCACTGCTGCCAGGTTATCTCCTGTGCACTATGCGTCACCCCTTCGCTGGCAACACCATGGTCGCCAGCAAAGAGCAGGAGACTGAGACTTCCCAGACGTGAAGCTCCCATAAGGCCAAGCTCAATGGAAAGCGAAGCAAGAGAGCCCAGGCTGTTCGGGGGCATAGCCTTTGAGAGCAGTTGCTTGGTCAAGAGGGCTCTGTTGGCTTGGTCGACGGGATGTATGTTCATGCGCCCATTGTAGGAAGGTTGGACTGGCATGACAAGGCGCAAAGCGCTACAATGGCGGCATGAATCTTCCAATGTATCTCTTTCTTGATGCACTTACCGGGATGGTGATCTCGATCATGGTGGTAGCCAATACCCTCTATGGGCAGGCGACCACGATGGGAGTCTCTCTGATCGTGAACCACACCATAGGCTTGACCATCCTCTCGGCAATACTGCTTCTGGGAAGAAACCGCAGTTCCATTCGCGGCCCTGGCAAGAAGGCTCCGTGGTATCTCTACTTCAACGGCCTCTTCGGCTTGGCCATCCTGAACCTGAACTACTACACGGTGGTGGCTACCGGTGCTTCCCTGGCAATGGCCTCAACGGTGTTCGGCCAAAGTTTTTGTTCGCTTATCTTCGATCTGACCGGTTGGATGGGGATGCAAAAGCGCGAGCTCAACAAGGCAAAAGCACTCAGTCTGGCTGTCAGCGGTGTAGGCATCGTAGTGATGGCAAGCGGCGGTGAGGGTACCTTCGCTCTCTTTTTCATTGTACTGGGAGTATTGGCAGGAGCTCTTACCATGACACAGATGGTACTCAACTCCACCTTTGCCTCA
>JAAYQY010000411.1 GCA_012519125.1 Spirochaetales bacterium | reverse complement strand
CCGTAGGTCACAGCCTGCACCAGTGAGTATTCATCCACCGGCCTCTTGTTCACAAAGAGTTTGATATGCGATCGGTCGCTGCGATACAGGGCAGGGGTGGAACAGACTGCGTAGAGGCTGAAACGCCCGGCTGTATCGTAGAGTTCAATCATCTCAGAAGGAACAATGTTCTGATTGATGGCAAGTACGTCGAGAATGCGCTGGCGCTTGGTGGCAGGGGGAAGGTCAAGTCGTACCTTGCCGTCACTGAGGAAGCGGAAGGCGACCTCAGGAAAGGCGAGGGCTTTCTCCTGCAGCACTTGTCTGCACATGGTAGCCTCAGTGGAGGGACGCTTGAGAAACTGTCTTCTGGCAGGTATCTCTGCAAAGAGTTGCTCAACGGTGACCACTGTCCCCTTGCGGGTACTACTGGGAAGCACTGCTCCTTTCTTGCCATTGTCCACCGTGATTTGGAAGGCATCCTTGCCTTGGTAACTGCTTTCAATGGTGATGGAAGAGACTGCTGCAATGCTGTAGAGCGCTTCACCTCTGAAGCCCATGCTCTGGATGTGGTACAGGTCCTCAAGCTCGCGCACCTTGCTGGTGGCATGACTCTCACAGAGCAGGGGAAGATCTTCTTTTTCGATACCTTCACCGTCATCCATGAGCTTGATCTGCTCAAGCCCCCCATCGGTGACACTGGCGACCAATGTCTTTGCACCAGCGTCGAGGGCGTTGTCCAAGAGTTCCCGAAGTACGGAAGCCGGTCGTTCTATGACTTCCCCTGCGGCTATGCGCTGAGCCACCAAGGGGTCGAGCAGTTTGATTCTCATACGAAGACTCTAGCATAGAAGAGACAGAAGCGCAAAACCTCAACCTCAGATTGTCTTCTGAAGATTGATCTTTGCTTGGATGCTCAACTTGGGTACTCCCACACTCGCTGTGGTGATCGGGTAGCTGGCTTTCGCGAGCAATGTGAAGGGCTTGAACTCCATGCTGGCGAAAAGGTAGCTGGTGGAGTAGGGGCCGCCAAGCAGATTGACAGAGGAGCCATTTCCCCCAAGCACTGAGCTGAGGGTGTCGAAGAGCCCAAGGTAGGAGAGGCCAAGCCCCATCTGCAGCCGATTCTTTGTAAAGGCAAAGGTGAATTGACTGTAGTCAGCCTGATGGCCACTGGCAGTCAGGTTGGCTATGCCGAAGGAACTGGTGACAGGAAGGTTGTACAGTGCCCTTGCCTGGATGTTCTTTCCGGTGTATTGGATGTCGAGCAGCACATCAAGCGCTGCTGCATAGCTGATATCCAGGGCATAGGAGAAATCGTTGACAAGAAGGCTCTGATTTTTTCCTTCGGTGATGGAGGCCACCATCCTTGCCTGGAGGTCTTGGTGCTTGAGGTAGAAGCCAGCTCCCAAGAGATGGTTGGGGAACAAGGTCGCTACACTGGTGTCAACCAAGGCGTCGAAGTCCAAGGTGGGGTAGGCGGGAAGATAGCTGTTTGCGATCACCAGTGCATTCAGATTGGTGGTCCTGTTGTTGATGATGGGGAAACTGAAACTCACCAGCGGATAGAGCTCGATGGTAGCAGGGCTTCGGTCAACCTTTGCAAGTGCCCCGATTGCTATGCCCAGTGGATACTCTCCAGGTACGGTGAACTCAAGCAGGGAGGAACCGAATTGGTGTCTTCCTGCAAGCAACTCAGTCAAGTACAGGTCATCAACGGTGGTGGTGAGGCTCAGACCCCCAAGTCTGATCTGATTCTGCATAACCAGCTTCTCGCTCTCACCAAAGACAGGAGCTGAGAAGGTCGATTGTTCGCTATACAGGCTTCTGACGTGATCCATCACGAAGTAGAACGCGCTGGTCTGGTACCCAATCCTTGCTTGGTCGAAGAAGGAGAAGGCATAGGAGATCGTCTGTAGTGTTCCGGTGGGAAAGGAGGTGACCGAGTTGGAGTAGGTGGAGAAATCATCAGTATCTCCTGAAACCTGAAGCTTGAGTGCGAAGGGACCCTTGTCATAGTAGGGCTTGATAGTCAAACGATGATTCATCGCGTTCGAGTTGGGACCATCCAAAAGGAAGCGATAGGACGCCTCCATCCCAATCGATCCCTTGATTTCTTGGGCTTGATCGTCAAAAGCAAGCAGTGCTGTCGAGCTGGGACGCTGGGCAGGGAGTTCGCTGCTCACTACAAGCTCTTCTTGCACAGGCTGCTCCACCAGGGCAACGGGAAGTTCCTCTCTACTTTCATCCGGCAGGATCTGTTCGCTCTGGATTGCTTGCGGCTCTTCAACAACCAAGTCGAGCTCGGGCTCGGTGATGGTGGGCTGTGGAGGAACAACAACGCTTACCTGGGCGCGTACTGTCTCTGGTACTTCTACAGTGAGGGGCTTGATGGTGACCACGATGCGATTGCTGGGAGCTTTGAGAATCTTGCTGGTGAGGGTGCTGACCCGCTTGGGTACTGGAATTTTCTCAACCTTTACGCTGATGGTCTGCAGCGCAGTGGGGATGTAAGGTTTTTGTTCCACGACCGAAAGGGAGGAGACAGGGGATGTGATCGGCATTATGGAAACACTCACCGGCTGGGGTGTCTCCACGATGTAGGGTTT
>JAAYQY010000410.1 GCA_012519125.1 Spirochaetales bacterium | reverse complement strand
TCGAAAGATATACCACACATGGGGGCTTCACCTCAAGACGGTTCTTTGTCCTTCGGCGCCTCATCCTTGTGCCGTGAGTACAGGAATCGCTTGATTTTCTGTGTGGGAGTGCGCTGGAACGGCTCCTCCTGCAACTCAGCAGAGCTGAGTCGGCTGAAGGCGGAGAGTTCCTTGTTCACGTCCTCACGGATCTTTGCAACGTACTTGAGCGCCTCGGTCTTCGCATCGTTGACATTCAGCGCCATCTTCTGGGCAAAGAGCTCAATGTCAATCTTGACCAAGGCAATCAGGCCACCCTTCTCGGGAATGACCAACGACTCGGTAACGAAACTCTGGTTGTTGATGACCGCCTCGATCAGCTCAGGGTAGATGTTCTCCCCTCCGCTTCCGAGGATCATCGTCTTGGTCCTCCCCTTGATGGAGAGCCGGCCATGCTTGTCCAGATGCCCAAGGTCTCCGGTACGGAAGTATCCGTCACTGGTAAAGCTTGCCTCGTTGAGTTTCTCGTTGTCATAGTAGCCTTGCATGACATTCGGGCCCTTGACGAGAATCTCTCCCACACCGGTCTGCGGATCGGGATCTTCAAGCTTCACCTCCACATGCTCAACCAACTTGCCGATTTTTCCCACGAAGTGCTTCTTGGGAAGGCCTCCTGCAATAAGGGGGGCTGTCTCGGTCAGGCCATAGCCGATGGCATAGGGGAATTTTGCATCAGCAAGGAACTTCTCTACCTCAAGGTCGAGCGGAGCTCCGCCAATGCCAAAGAACTTCAGCCTTCCCCCGAAAGTACCCTTGAGCTTGCGCCCGATGATACGGGAGATGAATTTGCGGGTAATGGAGAAACGCAGCCACTTGGCAATGTTCTCGTTGTCACGCAGCACAGGCAGCACCGAAGAGCGATAGACCTTCTCCATCAAGAGGGGAACAGTCATGACAATACGAGGTCTCACTTCCTTGAGTGCCGGCAGAAGGATGGACGGGGCGGGAGCCTTGCCCAGATACACGATCTCACAACCGCGCATCAACTCCAGGATCTGACCGGTAGTAAACTCATAGACGTGGCTGATGGGAAGGATTGAGAGCACCTTGTCACCAGGCTTGAGATTGACGTAGACGTCAGTAGATACGTCCGCATTCCATACCAGGTTCTTGTGGGTCAGCATGACACCCTTGCTGTTTCCTGTGGTTCCGCTGGTGTAAATCAGTGAGGCAAGGTCTTCTTCACGAGCCAGG
Organism: Spirochaetales bacterium; assembly: GCA_012519125.1. Taxonomy (GTDB): domain Bacteria; phylum Spirochaetota; class Spirochaetia; order Sphaerochaetales; family Sphaerochaetaceae; genus Sphaerochaeta. The sequence goes on along the minus strand of JAAYQY010000410.1, from coordinate 1,123 downwards.
GAAGCCTGACGCAGCTGCTGTGCTTTTGCATCCATCTTGCGTCGGGTGATATCGCGCCCAGGAGCAGCGCCGAACTGAACTCGATCCTCAAGCTGGGCACTGATCGGCTGGGGGATGTGGAAGAGGTCTTCCATCCTTACCAAAAACGAGGGCTGGTTCTTGACGAAGGGAATTACCTTCTCAAAGTGCTTGCTGTTGACCACAATGCCCTTGGCCTTGGAGTGTTCCAGAATCTGGCACGCTTCCTTGGAAGAGAAGTCGGGCAGGATGGGAACCGCAACACAGCCGATGCTGGTAATGCCGAAGTAAGCGACCAACCACGTGGGACAGCTCTCCCCGAGCAGTGCAATGCGATCACCACGAACAAACCCCTGCTCGAGCAGAACTACCGAAATGGCATCCTTCATGTTCTTCAGCTGGGCATAGGTGATCGCAGTATCAGGTTCCGCATACGTGCGCAGTGCAATTCGCTTCGAGTTTCTGCTGACCGTACATTCGACCACTGACTCCATGGTGAACTCAGTGACTGATTTCATCTTCAGGCCATCGTCACGCTTCATGCCTTTGATCTTCTTGTAAGACCATACTACGGCCTTTTCTTTCTTCTTTGATTTCTTCTTACTCATTTTGCCTCCCGTTCTGGACCATACCATTGGTTCTTTCGGCACACGGTGAATGGGGTGTTCACCATCTTGTGTGCAGCACTCTCCAAGAGGGCGGGATCATTGTTGACATCCGACATATGGATGAAATAGACGTGATTGCCAGCAAACCCACTCTCCTCTAGAAAAGAGAGGGCCTGGTGGTTGGACAGATGGCCGTACCGACCATCGATGCGCCGTTTCAGATACACCGGATACGGTCCGGTTGCAAGCATTTGTGGATCATAATTTGCTTCAAGGAAGAGCACGGTTGCACTCTTGGCAAGACTCTTGTGCTCCTCGGTGGTTACCCCTGTATCGGTGAGCACCATGAACTGCTCGTCTTGGTAGCGGACAAACCAGCCTACCGACCCACAGCTATCATGGCTGGTGGGAAAACAGAAAAGGGAAAATGGACCCACTTCGATCAACTCGAACGGGGTAATGGGGTTCACCAACTGCTGAGGAATCCCAAGTTTGGT
>JAAYQY010000409.1 GCA_012519125.1 Spirochaetales bacterium | reverse complement strand
TCGGTAGTCCAGGTTGGCAAACGGTTCGTCCAGGATCAGGAGCTTGGGATCCATCACCAATACCCCTGCTATGGCAAGGCGACGCTTTTCTCCGCCGCTGAGGGTGCGCGGTCGTTGGCTGCGCTGCCCGCTGAGGTCAAGCAACCCAAGCACCTGTTCCAGTTTCTGGGTTTGTGTTTCCAGATCAAGTCCAAGGTTTTCCATGCCGAACCGGATGTCCTTCTCCACCATCTGACCCACCATTTGGGTGTCAGCGTCCTGGAAGACCAGACCGATGGTCTGCATACGCTTTTTCCTGTCCTTGGTGACATCCTTTCCTTCCAGCAGAATGGTGCCTTCCTGCATCTGTTCAAGTCCTTTGATGCATCTGAGCAACACACTTTTTCCGGACCCATTCGGGCCGCACAGCAAGGTGAAGGAGCCTTGCGGTACAGAAAAACTGATATCCTTGAGAATGTGTTTTTCCTTGGATATGGAGAAGTTGAGTGCGGTGACACTAAGGAGGGCAGGCTGGTTTGGACTCATATCGGTTTGACTGTACCAGATGGTAGGTCTTTGGGCAAGATTCCGGATTTTCACAAAAGGTGTTGACAAGAATTCACCAATTAGGGTATACAAGAGGACGTTGACGCCGCTTTAGCTCAGTTGGTAGAGCAAAGGACTGAAAATCCTTGTGTCCTCAGTTCAATTCTGAGAGGCGGCAAAACAGAGAGCTCCCCTTCCTTCTGGATGGGGAGTTTTGCTTTGCATGCGTTCCTTGCCAGGTATTGGGCCAATGTGATGCAGTTTTATAACTTTTCTTGACGTGGGCTTCATCCTCGTTCATACAGAGAGGAGGAGCCAGCCATGCAAGAACTCTATCCCTACATCTTCAAGCGCAAATCCTTCCATCGGTTCGGGCCCTTTGAGCCCTTTACCCAGCAGGAGAAGGCTTCTTTGGTTGAGCACTTTGCCTCTGTTGTTCCCTTGGATGCTTCAATCAAAACCAAGATTTTGCTTGTCCCGATCGGGCAAACCACCTGCAAGCGCGGTGAGTGCTGCATCCTGATCTACAGTGAACAACGTGGAGCCTATTTGAAGAACGCGGGCTATATGGGAGCCCAGCTTGATCTGTTGTTGGCTGGGAAGGACATCGGATGCTGTTGGTACGGGGTGGGAAAGCCTGCGCAGGAGGTGTATGACGGACTTCGGTTTGTCATCATGCTTGCCATCGCCAAACAGGAAAGCTCGTCCTTTCGCAAGGATTACACCAAAGCCAAGAGAAAGCCGGTCGATGAAATCTGGCAAGGGGAGGCTATGCCTTCCGTAGCTGAGGTGGTGCGCTATACCCCCAGTGCCTGCAACACCCAGCCCTGGCTGGTACAGAAGGAAGGTCAGCATCTGAAGGTGTTTCGGGTTTCAGGGAAGCGGGGCATCATGAGCAAAACTTTGGTGCTTTACTACAACCGAATCGATATGGGCATCTTTCTTTGCTATCTTGAATTGTGTCTTGACCATGAGCGTGTATCCTCCACACGCTCTCTGGCATATCATGACCCAGCGTGTACAAGACAGTATGTGTGCGCTGAATACACTATCGGCTAGACATTTCATTAGTTTTGTTGCAATAGATATGAATCCTCGTATATGATTTAGCACAGTTCTGAGCACTATCACTTCAAGTGAGACGATCGCTGCAGGAAGGAGCAGGATGCGTAGCGTACGAAAACCCTTTTCGATCAAGAGTAGGCTGATTATCCTCTTCACTGCCATTCTTCTGGTATTTTTGGCAGGAATCGGAACGCTTACCTATCTTCGTTGGACATCCTCTGCCCGAATTACGATGCAGAATATCAGCGATACGCTCAGCAACTCCTTGCAGGACCAAATCCACTCCTTTTTCCAAACTCCCTTGGAAGTGAATCAGGTAAGCCACACCTTCTTTGAGAAAAAGACTGTTGATCTTTCTGACCCGCAGATCCGGGATTCCTATTTTGCCAGCCTTCTCTCTTCCATCAAAGGACCCATCTACAGTCTCAGCATCGGAACCGAAGAGGGGTACTACTATGGGGCCCGAAAGAACGTGGAGGCTGTGGTGGAGCTCATGCACAATGATATCCAAACCGGGGGAAAATCTTGGTACTATGCGTTGAATGACGATTTTTCTGCAGGCCAGCGTGTCGTGGAAGCAGGGCTTTTCGACCCGAGGACCCGACCTTGGTATCAGGCAGCGGTAGAACACAAAGCTCCGATCTTCTCTCCGGTGTACAAGCACTTCATCATGAATGATCTTACTATTAGTGCAGCTACTCCTGTCTACGACAAGGAGGGGGAGTTGGAAGGAGTTCTGGGAACCCATCTCTTGCTTACTGACCTTGGTTCCGCTCTTGCAGATGTCGTTGCTCTTTTCAACGGACAGGCAATCATCGTGGAAAAGGATACAGGCTTACTCATCGCCAATTCTCTCGGGCTCGAAAGTCATGCTGTCTCTGACGATGGGCAATTGCAACGCGTCCACATATCCAAGCTTCCCACATTGGCCTTTTCTCTGGCATTCGAAGAGGCCGTATCCCAGTCTGCGAGCAAGTCAGTGCAACGAGGGGAGTATGAACGCTACCAAATCACCACCCAAAGTCTTTCCTATCCGGGTATCGACTGGCTGGTCCTTACTGCCATTCCAAACTCCTTGCTCTTTTCTCACGTACAAGAGACTCTTGTGGTCACTATCCTGTTGACATTGCTTGCAGGTTCCCTTGCTGCAATCACCTATCAGTTTTTCATCGAGCACCTGCTCAAGCAAGTCAATGCGCTTCTCAAGGTCTCAGAAGCATTGGCTGCAGGAGACCTTACCAAACGAGTGAACGTTACCAAAGATGATGAAATTGGTGCCATCTCTCACAGTCTCAATCATGTAGCCGACTCAATGCAACTTTTGATAAACAACCTTGAACAACAGGTGGAGGAGCGTACCAAAGCTTTGCATCAGGCAAACCGAAGCCTGGAAGAGAACACTCTGCAGCTCGAGTTGTTGCTCAACTCCACAGCCGAAGCCATCTATGGGATCGATCTGCATGGGAAGTGCACCTTCTGTAATCGCAGCACTCTTCAGATTCTCGGATTTCACTCCATCGATGACGTACTGGGCAGGAACATGCACGAGCTCATTCATCACAGCAAAGCTGACGGCACACCGCTGACAATAGAGGAGTGCAAGATTTTCCATTCCATGCACCAAGGGGTGGGCATTGAATCTGAGGATGAGTTTTTCTGGAAGGCAGATGGGACCAGCTTCAACGTCTCCTATCACTCCTTCCCGCAGATCCGTGAGGGA
>JAAYQY010000408.1 GCA_012519125.1 Spirochaetales bacterium | reverse complement strand
AGGCATCCTGCAAGGGGGAATGCACCACGAGGATGTGCTTTCACACAATATATCAACCCTGCTTGCCTGCGCCACCCTTACCGATAGCATCGAGGTTCGGTTCGCTGCACTGCTGCATGACATCGGCAAAAGCGAGGTAGTCGAACCAGGAGAGGATCGCAATACGTTTTATCGACATGAGCTTGTCGGGGAGAAGCTGACGAAGACCATCATGAAAAGGCTGAAGGCCAGCAATGAACAGTCCAAGACGGTCTGCCATCTGGTGCGTCATCACATGTTCGATTACCAAAGTTCCTGGAGCGACAGTGCGGTGCGCAGATTCATCACCAGAATCGGACTGGAGTACATTCCCCTGCTCTTCTCACTGCGTATGGCCGACCAGATTGCCATAGGCGGAAAAGCTGACCTCCAAATGCTGGGTGAACTGAAGGACAGGATCGAAGGCATCCTTGCTGCCAAAGATGCTCTTTCCATCAAAGATCTTGCTGTTGATGGAAATGACCTGATGGAAATCGGCATTCCGAAAGGAAAACGCATCGGATTTACGCTTGCATTCCTGTTTGAATCAGTCCTCGACGATCCAAAGCAGAACACACGCGAGCAACTCTTGCTGCTGGCGAAGAACTATCAGGAGTTTGCTGGTTTCACCAACTGATCGTAGGCAAGCTTGGCTGCCATCTGCTCAGCCTCTTTCTTATTGTTTCCTTGGGCGGGACCGAAAACTTTGCCGTTCACATCAACTTCCACGAAGAATGTGAAGTCGTGTTCAGGTCCTGTCTTTCGCACCAGAGTGTAGGATGGCACTTTCCGGTACCGCTTCTGCATGTACTCTTGCAAGCACGTCTTGTAGTCCCTCCGGTAGTCATCATCCAGGACAGCCTGGATTTGTTTCTCCAGATAACGCATGACAAACTTTTTGGCAGCAGCGAAGCCACTGTCAAGATAGCAGGCGGCAAAGAGAGCTTCCATGCAGTCAGCGAGAAGTGCTTTCTTCTCTCTTCCGCCTGTGTGTTCTTCGCCTTTACCCAAAAGGAGATACCGATCCACATGCAAGGATCTGGCGATCATGGCAAGGCTGTCTTCGCTGACCACGACACTTTTGATTTTGGAAAAGTCGCCTTCTTGCTTTGCAGGCAGTTTTTTGAACAACCAATCGGCGACACACATTCCCAGGACACTGTCGCCAAGGAACTCAAGACGCTCATTGTTGTCGACGTCCTGATTGGTCTCATTGGCATAGCTTCGATGGGTGAAGGCGAGATTGAGAAGCTCGAGATTCTTTATGGCAATCCCGCTGGATTCTTTGAATGCAAGAAGCTCCCGCTCTCGTTCAGCCGAGATAGCGGGAGCCTTTGTGAAGAGAGTGCTCTCCATGAAGTATCAGACCTTAGAGCTGGGTAGACAGGAACTCTACGGCATCCTTCACGGTCTCGAACTCATTTGCCTTCTCATCAGGAATAGAGATGCCAAGTTCCTCTTCGATTGCGTACACCAACTCATAGGTGTCAAGGCTGTCAGCCCCGAGATCCTTGCGGAAAGAGGCATTCATGGTGATCTTCGCTTCGTCGATCTCCAGCTTCTCGGCAATCAAAGCCTTTACTTTCTCAAAAACGTCCTTGCTATCCATTTCGATTCTCCTCGGTTTTTCTTACTTGTCCTGAAGCTCAACAACCTGTACGCCACGATAGAAACCGCACTTCGGACAGACACGATGAGGCAGAACCATATTCCCACAGGTCCCACAACGAGAGAGCGTGGGAGTCGCAAGGCGCATGTTGGCTGCCTTTCTGGAAGCTGCACTTGCCTTTGAAGTCTTATATTTGGGTGTTGCCATGTTTAAATCCTCTTACACTATGCAAATTTTTGACACGTAAGCAAGAATAACGGAAAAGGCCTAAAGCGTCAACAACTTGATTCGATTTCTCATCAATTGTACAACCAAGGGTGGAACCATCGGAGAAATGTCGGCTCCGTACGCAGCCATCTCCTTGATGGCACTCGACCTAAGTTGGAAATACTTGGGACTGGTGGGCATAAAAAGGATTTCAAGATCTGGATTGAGCTGTTTGTTGGTCATTGCCAATTCGAACTCATAGCCGAAATCCACAAGTGCCCGAACACCCCTGACCATCACCCCTACGTTGTGTTGGCGGGCAAAATCCACCACAAGACCGCGATAACTGACCACTTCGATGTTATGGTTATTCTTGAGAATCTGGCGGAGCATCTCCATACGCTCATCTGGAGTGAACAGACACTGCTTCTGTACATTGTCTGCCACCACTACATACAGCTTCTCATACAGCTTTGCACTGCGTTCAATGATGTCGATATGACCATTGGTGGGCGGATCGAAAGATCCTGGCAACATGGCAGTCCGTTCACGTACAATCATTGCTTGATACCCTCCACATACTTCTTCATTGCATCAAGGGCTTCACCGTTCTCCCATACAATCCGCTTCACGAAGGTGAACGTACCGTCCTCGTTCATCTCTACTACCGCAAAGGTACCACGGCCTATGTAACTCACCTTCTGTTTATCACTCACGTGTTCTTCTTCAGCGATGTGGGAAAGAACGCAATCAAAGTGACAGAAACCACCCTCAGGATGAGTCAGTGCACTGGCTATGGTCTCGATGACCTCACCGCAGTATCCACACTTCTCCAGCGGCTCCTCGACCCGCTTCACGGGAAGCTGGGGCAAGTTGCTGTGGTAGGCCTTTCTGTTCGTATCAGGAAGCAACGTATTCTTGGGCTTGTTCGGCCCTTCCTTGGGAGCACTCTTGCTCTTACCCTGTTTCTTGGATCGGTATCGTTTATCCTTACGGTTTCTCTGACCTTTTGCCGGTCCAGTATCCTGAGTTTTCTTCTCTGGTTCCATCAGTTCTTCCTCGTCCCTGTCAGACTACCCTGTTTTGCTTTGATGAGCAAGCTCCTGAAAACAAGCAAGGGACGGCGTTTGCCGTCCCTGTGTTTGTCCGAAAAGAATACTAGGCATTCTTTTTGCGGATAAGTTCCTTGACCTTGGCTTTCTTGCCCACCTTGTCGCGGATATAGTAGAGCTTTGCCCTGCGGACGCGGCCCTTGCGCACAACTTCGATCTTTTCGATACGGGGTGAGTGCATCGGGAAAATTCTTTCCACACCCACGCCATAGGAGATCTTGCGAACGACGAACGTCCTTCTGATGCCCCCGTTGTTCTTCGCAATGACCAAGCCCTCAAACACCTGGACACGCTCGTTGGTTCCCTCAATAATCTTGAAGTATACCTTTACGGTATCGCCAACGCAGAAATTCTCTGCATTTTCCTTCATCTGTTCCGACTCAATAGCCTTAATAACATCCATCGTCTACGGTCCCCTTAGCACTATGTTCTTTCAACGTATTCAATATCTTTCTGGAGTTCGCATCCAAGGATGCCGTCTCCAACAGATCCGGTCGATGGGACAAAGTCTTCTCCAACCGTTTCTGCAACCGCCATTGACCTATTTTGGCATGATGACCGCTCAATAATACATCAGGGACATCTTTTGAGCAATAGGTTTCCGGCCTTGTATATTGGGGATATTCGAGCAGATTTCCATGGAGACTCTCCTCCTGGAGTGATTCGCTTGAGATCACACCGTCCAAAAGGCGGTAGACCGCATCGATTATCACCAAGGTGGATACTTCCCCGCTGCTGATCACATAATCACCAATACTAATCTCGTCATCAACATATAGGTCTATCAGGCGTTGGTCAATACCCTCGTAATGACCGCAGATGAAGACCAACTCCTGTTCCTTGCTCAGGTTCTCGGCATACTGTTGTGTGAAGCGCCGGCCCGAGGGAGAAGCATAGACCACGCGTTTTCCTGAAGCTTTGAGCGCTTCGAGCGCCTTGGCCAAGGGATCGCATTTGATCACCATGCCTGCCCCACCACCGTAGGGAACATCATCACAACTTTGGTGTTTGTCCGTAGCATAACGGCGGAAGTCGATGATCTCATACTCCACTACGTTTTTTTCCACGGCACGCTTCATGATCGAATTCTTGAAAAAGCCCTCCACCATCTCTGGGAAAAGGGTGACTATCTGCATTTTCACGAGAGGATCCAAGGAGCCTTCAACTCGATCGTTCGGTCTTGCACATTTACCTGCCCAATGAACTCCTTGAGATAAGGAACCATATAGAGCTTCTGGTCAAGCGCTTCGACCTCAAGCAATACAGCCTGCGCACCATCCATGCTGCTTACCACTGTGCCGACCTTCTTGTTGTCGTGCACAAGGTCACAACCGATAAGGTCTGCAACATAGTACTGGCCTTTCTTCAGGGGGGCTGCCTTGCTCCGCTGTACCATCAGATGCTGTCCATTGAGTGCCCTGGCGGTTTCCGGACTGTCAAAACCCGAGAACTTCATCAGGGCCTGGGACCCGAGCATCCTGAACGATTCGACTGCAAGGGTTTGCTCTGTGCCATCCTTTGCACGCAGAATGACCTCCTTGAGCTTGCCAAGGTAGGAACACTCCTCGTTATGGGGATGAATCTTCACCTCACCGCTGATCCCAAACGGGCTCTTCACGGTTGCGGTCCAGAGCAACTCTTCCATACGTCAGTCCAAGATTTCCAGCACGGCACGCTTGCCACCCTTGGTGGCGCTGGCACTCAGGATGGTCCTGATTGCCTTTGCAATGCGGCCTTGCTTGCCGATCACCTTGCCGACGTCCTCGCTGGCGACCTTCAGCTCAAGGATCGTGGACTTTTCGCCCTCGATCACATTGATGCTGACTTCGTCAGGAACATCAACCAGTGATTTCACAATGTATTCAACAAGATCTTTTTCCACAACCATCTCCTGGAAGTTATTCCTGGACAGTTCTGGTTACATGTACACCATTTCTGTTGAGCAGGCTCTTTACGGTATCACTCGGCTGTGCACCCTTAGCAAGCCAATCCTTGATCTTCTCTACCTGCAGGACAACCTGCTGGTCTTTCTGGGCCAAAGGATGGTACTGGCCAACCTCATCGAGGGTTCTGCTCTGGGTGTTAGCCCTGGAGTCCATAACCACGATTCGGTAGTCCGGTCTCTTCTTGCTGCCAAATCTCTTCAGTCTCATGCTTGTGCTCACGTCAATTCCTCCTACGAATTCAACTCTACATACCCATCTGTTTCAGCATTGCAGCCTGGTATTTTTTATTTTTTGCCAACTTCTTCATCGTAAGTCGCATTTTCTCAAACTTTTTCAGCAGACGGTTAACATCGGAAACAGTGGTTCCGCTTCCGTTGGCCACCCGCTTGCGTCTGGTCGGTCCCATTATATGGTAATTCGTGCGTTCCGCATAGGTCATGGAAAGAATAATTGCTTTCTCCCTGCGAATTTCCGCCTTGTCGATGTCATCTTCGCTAATCTGCCCTTTTGCACCGGGAATCATCTCAAGAAGCTGTTCCATCGAGCCCATCTTGTCCATGTTGTTCAACTGGTCCAGATAGTCCTGCAAGTCGAAGGTGTTCTTTGCCATCTTCTCTTGCATGCGCAAAGCATCTTTTTCATCAATGGCGCTTTGAGCCTTTTCAACCAGACTGACAATATCACCCATACCAAGGATACGGCTTGCTATACGTTCAGGGTAGAACGGCTCCAGGTCTTCGACTTTCTCACCCACACCGATGAACTTGATCGGCTTGCCAACCACGCTCCTGAGAGACAGGGCCGCACCACCTCGGGTATCGGAGTCAAACTTGGAAAGGACAACACCGCTGATGCCAACCTTCTGCTCAAACTCCTGGGCAATGGTCACTGCATTCTGGCCTGTCATCGAGTCGGCGACAAACAGGGTTTCGTCCGGCCTGATTGCATCGCGTACACGCTGGATCTCACCCATCAGGGTCTCATCAAGGTGCATGCGTCCACTGGTGTCGACGATCAGGATATCACGCTGTTCTTTCTTCGCCTGGGCAAGGGCACTCTTGGCAACTTTCGCAGGATCTTTCTCGCCCTCAATACTGAAGACAGGAACTCCTACGGCCTCACCGAGCACCTTCAGCTGCAACACAGCTGCAGGGCGCACCAAGTCTGCGGCAACGAGCAAGGGTCGCCTACCTTCTTTCTTCAAGCGGGCAGCGAGCTTGGCACTGGTGGTCGTCTTACCTGAACCTTGCAGGCCCATCATCAGAATGACTGAGGTGGTATCGGGACCTTTGAGCAGAAGCTTCTGGTTCTCCTCGTCCCCGAGCAGTGCAACCATGCGGTCGTAGACAATCTTCACAAACTGCTGACCAGGATCGACTGCCTTGAGGACTTTCTCCCCCATTGCTTCTTCCATGGTGCCGTTGATGAAGCGCCGTACCACCCTGAGGTTTACGTCGGCATCCAGCAGTGCTACCTTGATTTCTTCGACAGCATCCTGAATATTCTTCTCGGTTATTTTGGACTTGCCGGCAAGCGTTCGCATGATGCCGGAGAACTTATCGCTTATTGAATCAAACATTACCTTACTCTATTGTGGATTTCGCTCAAGTTACATCTTATACCGTACAGCCGTCTTTTCTGTCAAGGCGTGCCATTTGCCACACCCTCTTCGTCAAAGGAGACTTCTTTCTCCTGTTCGTTGAGGATTACCGACTCCCCTTCCATCCTACCGATGCGATAGCTGACCATCGTAGAGACACCAGCTTCCATCTGCGTCACTCCTAGCAACGTTTGGCTACCCATGACCGTATGCTTGTTGTGGGTGATGATGATGAACTGGCTCTTTGCGGCAAATTCATCCAAAACCGAGAGGAAGTAGCCAATGTTGCGATCATCAAGGGCTGCATCGATCTCATCAAGGATACAGAAGGGAGAGGGTTTGACCAAATAGGTGGCAAACAGGAGGGCGACTGCGGTCATGGACCGTTCTCCGCCACTGAGCAGGGCAAGATGGGTCAGCTTCTTACCCGGGGGCTGGGCGAGGATGTCGATACCACTTTCCAGCACCTGCTCGGGATCTACCAAGGAGAGTTCAGCCCTGCCTCCTCCAAACAACCTGCGGAACATCTCCTGGAAGTTCTGGGATATCTGCTTGTAGGAGGTAAGGAACATCTCCTCACTTCGTTTCTTGATCTCCTGGACCACTGCATCAAGATCATTCTTGGCCTTGTAGAGGTCATCAAGCTGT
>JAAYQY010000407.1 GCA_012519125.1 Spirochaetales bacterium | reverse complement strand
CGCTCTAGAAAGATTTCTCTATCATACAACAACATGACAAACCCACACTGCAGCGTGTGGGTTTTTCGTCTCTGAATACACATCCAAACGTGCATCAGAATTTCGTATGAGAGCTGTTGTTCCGGTTTGCCTCAGCTCTCATTCTCTTTGGTTTTTCTTCAGGAACCCAAGCACACGCCCATGTGCCTGGCACACTCTACAAGATAATGGTTCTCTGGAATGTATTTGACCGGGCCTGCGACTTTCTTCAAGGGTACCGGAATGATTTTGTTGTTCTGGTATGCCATCATATGGCCCCAGCTCTCAGCCATGATCTCCAACGCACACCGGCTTCCCAAAGCGGTTGAAAGCAACCTGTCATAGGGAGTGGGCGTTCCACCCCGTTGCAAGTAGCCCAAGATGGTGACCCGGGTCTCCCGTCCTGTCAGCTTCTCCAGATTGGCAGCCAACTCGCCGGTACGTGTCTTCAGCATTGCCTCAACCTTTTCCTCACCATCCTTCTCTTCCTGCCTGATCGCAGCCATCTTCTTTGAGATTGCACCTTCGGCCACCACCACGATGCTGAATTTCTTTCCTTCGCGGCTTCTGCGCAAGATTGCATCAGCAACCACCTGCTCGTCGTAAGGGATTTCCGGAAGCAGGATGACATCTGCACCTCCGGCCAGACCGCTGCCAAGTGCCAGCCATCCCACCTTATGTCCCATCGTTTCCAGGATGATGATGCGGTGATGACTGTGGGCAGTACTGTGCAGTCGGTCAACAGCCTCAGTTGCAATCATCATGGCGGTATCATAGCCAAAGGAAACATCGGTGTGCATCACATCGTTGTCGATGGTCTTGGGCAAGGTCATCACATTCAGTCCTGCACTTGCCAACCGGTAGGAGTTCTTCTGTGTTCCCCCTCCCCCCAGACAAACAAGGCCGCTGAGATGGTTGTCATGGTAGTTCTGCACAATGACGTCGGTCATGTCCATGATTTTTCCGCCGACCGGCATTTTGTGCGGCTTGTCACGGCTGGAACCAAGAATCGTTCCGCCACGAGTGATGATGCCGCTGATTGTACGTGTTCTGTTCGATGCTGAATGATGAATAGGTGTCTTCCCAATGAGCCTTGAGGAAGATCTCAATCTCATCCTGAATCTCCTTGCTGTAGACAGGGACCATCACCTCGATGCGCGTATCGAGATTGCGCTCCATCCAGTCCGCAGAACCGAGGAAATACAGGGGCTCGCCTCCGTTGTGGAACTTGACGATGCGGGTGTGCTCAAGGTATCGGTCTATCAGGGCTTTTCCCCGAAGGTTTTTCTGATCCTTGTTCAATGCAAGCGAGCAGATTCCCCGGATCATCAAGGTTATGGAGACCCCATCTGCTTCAGCTTTCACCAAATGCTTGATCATCTGCTGGTCTACCAAGTTGTTGAGCTTCAAAACGATCGAGGCCTCTTTTCCTGCCCGGGCTTGTTCCATCTCAGCTTTGATCAGAGAGATGAAGCGCTTGCGCGTATGGAACGGAGAGACTACCAAATGCTTGAATTTCACATCGGCAAACCCTCGCTCAAGCAGCAGGAACAGCTGATCTATCTCTCCAGTCAGTTTGGGATTTGCAGTGAGCAAAATATGGTCGCTGTACTGACTTGCAGTATTCTCATTGAAATTGCCGGTCCCAACGAGGGCTATGCGTTTCTGCTTTTTCCCGCTTACGCGCGTAATGAGGGCCAGCTTGCTGTGCACTTTCATGCCCTCCACTCCGCTGATGAGATTGATATGGCGCTCTCGGGTGAGCGTTTCCGTCCACATCATGTTGATCTCCTCATCAAAGCGCGCCTGAAGTTCAAGATAGAGTGTCACTTCCTTGCCGTTGCGAGCGGCATTGCGCAGTGCATTGATCACACTGGAGTGTTCGGGAACCCGGTAGAGCGTCATCTTGATCGAGGTTACCTTCCTATCCAAGGCAGCCTCCCGCAACAGGTCTATGATGGTGTCATAGCGGTGGTAGGGCAAGGAGACAAGATGATCTCTTTTCTCAATCTGGTCGAGCAGACTGTGCTGATCTGACAGCGTGTGATGTTTCAGAGGTCGCTGTTCGGCAAAATACAAAGCCTGGTTGCCCACTTTGGGAAACCGGAGCAGATCACGCACATTGTGATACCTGCCACCCGCGATGATGATTCTGCACTCCTTCAGCTCAGCTTTCTCCATGAGGTAGGAGAGCATATGTTTGGGCATCTCCCGGTCATAGACAAAGCGAACCGGATCTCCTTGGCTGCGCTGTTTGATTGAGGTGGACAGTTTCTCGTACAGGCTGCGGGTAATCTCATCGGTAAGATCGTACTCGCCATCACGGGTGATCTTGATGGTATAGGCGTCGTAGCGATCATAGGGAAATGCCTTGAAGATATCATTCAGCTTAAGCCGGATCACATCCTCCAGATAGATGATATGGTGCCAACCTCCACGGGAGGGCAACTCCACATAGCGGGCCATGGTATCAGTGGGCACTTCAACCAGCGCATAGCGGAAATCTGAAGGATGCTCGCTCTGGTACATGTGCACGGCAAGATAGAGGGTGACATGTTTCAGATAGGGAAATTCCAGGCTTGGGTCCAAGAGGATGGGAAACAGATTACGCCTCAGTTTCTGAGCAGCAAAATGGTCAAGGAACTCTCGCTGGCGATCGCTGAGCGTGTGTTCATCAACCATGCAGATGCGATGGTTGCGCAGCTCCTCAAAGAGATGCCCAATGACTGCATCCATCCTAGCATTCAGCCGCTTCACCTCATGCAAAATATCCTTGAGCAGGTCTTTCAGGTCCCCACCCCCCTTGAAGGGGTGATTTTGCGGATCGATCAGTGCACGATGTATCGACCCTACCCGAACGGCATAGAATTCGTCCAGATTCGATGAGAAGATTCCTACGAACTTCAAGCGCTCCATCAGCGGTATCGATTCATTCTCAGAGGCCATGAGGACCCGTTCGTTGAAACTCAACCATCGCAATTACGATTTACATACGCTTTCCTTGCTCCCATACCACCTCGAATTACTTTGAGTAGTTCATACAATATAGGAGGCCATTTCTGACAATGTCCATTGTCCTTTATGAAAAATGTGTGAAATATCTTATCAGGATATCAATTTTGTTTGTCTTTTTAATGCATACGGAACATGGCGTTTCCCTTGCCTAGGGTGACTCTTTGCCTTGTTATCTGCTATAGTATGTTCGTTCAACGGAGGCCTCATGGAAAACCTACTGAGACGGTATGCACGTCTTGTCATTGCTGCGCAGCTCAAGCTGGTGGAGGGGGACAGCCTCTCCATCAACACCGATTCGAGCACCATACAGTTCGCACGTCTTCTTGCCAAGGAAGCAACGCTTTCCACTCGGCAGACCGTCATGATCGTAGAGATCAACCATGGCAAGGTTGTACAGGCCTATCCCATCGATCCGGCAGAGAAGGAGATCTTTCGCCCACCGGTACGCATGGTGGTCATGTGCCATCTGATTGATCTGGACAGCAGGCCTTATCTGAGTGACATCGATCTCAACCAAGCGAAGGATGAGGTTTCCACGCTCTCTCAGTTCGGCCTGCTCAGTGAGCCTGTCTTCCTCGATCGCCGCATCGCAGTGCCTTGGGCCAACATCCCCTGCCCAGGCTACCATTGGGCAGCACAGCTTTTGGGTAAGCATGCAAGTGACGAAGCAATGTGGCAGCTGTTCAGTGCACTGTACCGCTTGGAAAATGATTGGGCTTCCTCGTTCTGGGAAGAGCAGGGAGTATTGCTGGAGTATCGCAAGCAGCGCCTCAATGCTCTTGGTGAGAGCCGGTTCATCCTTGAGGGGGACGGATGGTCATTGAAAGCGAAGCAAGCGAAGCAGACCCTCTGGGCAGGAGGAAGAAGCAAGCTGAGCAACAACCGCAGTTTTGTTCCCATCCTCCCCATGCAGAGCATCCATACCAGTTTGGATTGTACCTCAGCAGAGGGCAGCTTCAACGCATCAAGAACCTTCCAAGTATTGGGACGAGAGGTTGTGGGCGCACAGTTCACCATCAAGGATGGCAAAGTCGTCGCCTATCAGGCAGAACAAGGCCAGGAAGCCCTTGCGGCCTTCTTTGCCGTGGATGAAGGGGCAAGAACGGTTTCTGAACTCTCCTTGGCAGACAATGATACAATGGAGAGCAGATACCTGACAAAATCCATACATCCCCACTTCGGCAAGGAGTTGACCACCTCGGTTGTGTTCGGCGGCTTCTCCATTGATGTGCTGGCCACCCAGCAAACCGATGAGGATGTGGATGCAAGCAACCTGTGCCGCTCCTTGGTGCGACTGGAGATCCCGGTGGGAGACAGCCATCTTTCCCTGAAGGCAAAAACCTCAGGCGGTGATGAGCAGATTGTCATGTATGAAGGGATCTACACAGAAACAGGAGGCGTATGATGGAAGAGCTTTTGGTGAATCGCTATGCGGATCTGGTGATCAGAAAGGGGATCAACCTGCAGAAAGGAAAAGGGGTATTGATCCTCACCGGGCCGGGAACCTACTCCTTCGCCAGGGCACTGGCAAAGTCAGCCTACCGTCATGGCGCAAGCTATGTACAGATTATGCTCGATGACCTGGATGTGTTGGCCGAACGTCTCCAAAACCAAGAGAAGGATGAACTCTCCTTCAATCCTGCGTTCCTCAAAGCACTCGACTATGAGATGTGCAGCGAAGGCTGGTCCTACATCCGTATAGACAGCACTGAGGACAGGCTCGACCACAGGACGCTCGATAATGCAAAGTACCAGATACTGGGAACGGCAAAACGCAGATTCAGCGAGACACGAACCAAGAAGCTCATGCGCCATGAGCTTGCCTGGTGTGTCTGCTGTGCCCCGGGCCCCCGCTGGGCGAAACAGGTGCTTGGTGAAGATGCCTCCGAGGATGATCTCATGGAAGTACTCAAGCCTATCCTTCTGCTTGACCAGGAAGATCCATTTGCTGCATGGGAAGAGAAAAAGCAGATGCTGCTCACGCGTCAGGCATACCTGAACAACCTGGGCATCGACAGCATCCATTTCAAGAGCAGCAAGACCGATCTGGTACTTGGACTGAGAAGTGAAGCACGGTTCATCGGAGGAGGAGAAACACTTCCCGACGGCAGGCCGTTCTTCCCAAATCTGCCGACTGAGGAGATATTCACCACTCCCGACAGACTGCGTGCAGAAGGATATGTCACCACCACCAAACCCGTTTCTGTGCTCGACAACACTACCGAGGAGGTGAGACTCATCTTCAAAGACGGAAAAGTGGTCGACTATACGGCACGTGTGGGCAAAGAAGCGATGGATGCTTTCTTCTCCATCGATGAGGGGACCAAAAGACTTGGGGAAGTTGCCTTGGTAGACCAGAGCAGCCCCATCGCAGCAAGCAATCTTGTCTTCAACTCCATCCTATTTGATGAGAATGCCTCTTGTCACCTTGCGCTGGGAGAAGGCTACCCCACTGCCCTCACCAACGGTGTCAGCCTTACCTCCACAGAGGCAATGCACCAAGCCGGTTGCAATACCAGCCTGATGCATATAGATTTCATGATCGGATCGGATGACATGGACATCTTCGTCAAAACCCGAGACGGAATTGAAATTCAGATCATGAGAGAAGGACTCTTTGCTTTCTAGTTGAGGTCGCTGATGAGCTTGAGTCCGTCAAGGGTGTGCATGACCGAGATCTGATTGATCCGATCGATGAGGGGGGCAATGGTACGGGAAAGCCCTCCTGTAGCAATGACGAACACTTCCTTTCCCAGCTCAAGCTCAGTCCGTTCGATAATCGCCTTCACCATCCCAGCGTACCCGAACATGATGCCGCTTCGGATGGAGTCCTGGCTGTTGCGCCCGATGGCAGAAGGGGGAACCTTAAGCTCTACCTGCGGAAGTTGGGCGGTATTGCCAAAGAGTGCATTCACCGCCGTGACCAAGCCGGGGGCAATCGCGGCTCCGAGAACCGTCCCGTCTGAGTCGACGGTCGTAACAGTCAAAGCAGTGCCGAAATCCACGACAGCCACCGCTCCATTGGGATGCATGTAGTGTGCCTGAGCCGCGTTGGCAAGCAGGTCACTGCCTAGCTCCTGGGGGATGGTCTCTTTTTTCAAGCCCGACTCCACCGCATGATCGACCATCAGGGGTTGCACATCAAAAAGACGGATGATGTTTTTTTGGATGGAACGGGTGAGATTCGGCACAACGCTGCTGATGACAGCACGATTGATATCATGCTTGAAGAGCTGGGCGTGACTGAGCAAACTGTCCAGTACGACAAAATACTCGTCACTTGTCTTCTTCTGATCGCTGTAGATCCTGAAAGACTGCACCCACTTCTGTCCATCGTGCACGGCGATGACTATGTTGGAGTTTCCAATATCCACAGCAAGCAGCATGTGTTCCTCCTAGAGGGCTATGGCATGATGGGATCCGCGGTATTTCTCATCACGCAATACCTTGACCGAATCATCATTGAAATAGTCCTCGAATCCCATCATCCTGTCAATCACACCGTCAGGAGTGAATTCGATGATCCTGTTTGCAATGGTGTCTACGAACTGGTGGTCATGGCTGTTGAACAGCAACACCCCACTGAAGTCGATCAGACCATCATTAAGGGCTGTAATCGCCTCAAGATCGAGATGGCTGGTCGGCTCGTCGAAAATCAGGCAGTTTGATCCCTCAAGCATCATTTTCGAGAGTACACAGCGCACTTTCTCTCCACCACTGAGAACGGTACAATCCTTGAGGGCCTCATCACCACTGAAAAGCATGCGTCCAAGGAAGGAACGGATGTAGGTATCGTCCTTGTCCTCACTATAGGTTCGCAGCCAGTCGGTGATGGAGATGTGTTCGGTGAACATGTGGCTGTTGTTCTTCGGGAAATAGGAAAGACTGGTGGTAACACCCCAGGTAAAGCTGCCGCTGTCGGGCTCTATGTTCCCAGAAAGGATTTCGAACAGAACAGTCTTGGCATAGTGGTTGGGACCAACAAAAGCCACCTTATCACCGCTGTTCAGCACCAAATCAAAATTATCCAGGATCTTTTCTCCCTCAATCGTCTTGGTCAGGCCCTTCACTTCAAGAATGTTCTTGCCACACTCGCGGTTGGGTTTGAATGCAATGTAGGGGAAACGACGGCTGGAGGGCTTGATGTCGTCGATGGTAAGCTTGTCGATGAGCTTCTTGCGGCTGGTGGCCTGTTTGGCCTTTGCCACGTTGCTGGAGAAGCGCATGATGAACTCCTTCAGCTCGGTGATTTTCTCTTCCCTTCTCTTCTTGTCATCCTTCATCTGCTTTGCAGCAAGCTGACTTGAGAGATACCAGAAATCATAGTTGCCAACATAGAGCTGGATCTTTCCGAAATCGATATCAGCGATGTGGGTGCAGACGGTATTGAGGAAGTGGCGGTCGTGGCTGACTACAATGACCGTGTTGTCAAAGTTAGCCAAGAAATCCTCCAGCCAATGAATCGACTCGAGGTCAAGGTGGTTGGTCGGTTCGTCCAGGAGCAGGATGTCAGGATTGCCGAACAGAGCCTGGGCAAGCAAGACACGGACCTTGATGTTGTCCTCAACCTCGGACATCTTCTTCTGCTGAAGGTCAGTGGAAATGCCAAGACCGCTGAGCATCTGTGCAGCCTGTGCCTCGGCTTCCCAGCCGCCCATGTCGGCAAAGTCACCTTCGAGCTCAGCTGCCCTGATACCATCTTCCTCGGTGAAATCCTCTTTGGCATAGATGGTGTCGCGTTCCTTCATGATGGCATAGAGTTGCTCATACCCCATGATGACCGTCTCAAGTACGGTATACTCATTGAACGCGAAGTGGTCCTGGCGCAGGACTGCCATTCGCTGCCCGGTGGAGATGATGACCTCACCGGTGTCAGATTCGATCTCCCCACTGAGAATTTTCAGGAATGTGGACTTGCCCGCACCATTGGCACCGATGATGCCATAGCAGTTGCCCGGGGTGAATTTTATGTTGACTTCCTTGAACAGAACTTGCGTCCCGTAGGAAAGACCGATATTTGACGCTGTAATCATGATGTGGTGTCCTTTCTTCCAGTATACCGATAAAAAAGGGCAACCCTCAAGGCTGCCCCTTCTCACGTTTTTTAGTTCCTAGGGGAATCGAACCCCTATTTAGAGACTGAGAATCTCCTGTCCTAACCATTAGACGAAGGAACCGATGCCTGGGATGGAGGGATTCGAACCCCCAAAGGCAGAACCAGAATCTGCAGTGTTACCATTACACTACATCCCAATTTCAAAATCCTGTGGTAGGATACGGAAATGTGGATGCTTTGTCAAGTATTCCTGCGATTTTCTTCCTGTTCGCATCATATACCAAAAGGCATCTGTATGAATAGTATGGAACTAGGGCAATCAATGCCGTCTTACTTGTAATGCTTGCGATTTCACATGCAGGTGGCGTACGGTACAGAGGTAAAAAATCAGGAAAAGCAGCTTACTGACCTGCCCGGCATTGATCACGCTGAAAAGGCCTTTCGTGGAGATCATGAACGAGTAGTTGATGAGCACATCCGATAGGATTACCAGCCCATAGGCAACCAGCCCCAGGTCGATGGAGAACCACAACAAGAGGATGGCAAGTGGATCAAGGAGGGTGAGCAGCGTCCAATAGGCATTCAGGAACGGAGAGACCGCACTGTTCAGCCTTTGGTAGGGAAAAAGGCCATGGAGGATGAGGTCCATCCCATGATTATAGGTGGCACCAAGAAATGATGCCACGTACACGATGAGGAGTACTTTCAGCAATCTTGCATCCTTAGCCGCGAAAACCTCAAGCAAGGAAACACGTCTACGTTTCATGGTGTATCCCTCCCCGTAGCGTTCTCATTCTACCCTTTGTTTTGGAAAAACTCAGCATCGTTCCTATGCCCTGATCATGTACATGCAGAAAACACCCATGCTGTATTCCAGAGCCTTTTCATGCGATGTGCGAACCAGACAGCATTCACCTGTCTCGCGACAGGTGAATGGGGTTGCTTCCATGCGGCTCTTGAGAGCAAAAATCCAGCCTACTCGCCGTGATACACTTGCAATACTTCGACCGGATATCCTGCCAGCACTTTCTCATAGGGAAGGAAGGGCAAGCCGATGACGCCAAGAAAGCCCACTACCTTCGCACCGTGTTCCTCGAACATGGAAGCTGCGGCCTGCAGAGTACCACCGGTAGCGATCAGATCGTCCACGAGCAACACATTGGCATTGGGAACTACATCAACTTCCTGCACACAGACCACATCGCAGCCATACTCAAGTTCGAAGCTCTTGGTGTAGGTCTTGTTGGGAAGTTTGCCCATTTTACGCACCAAAATCAAAGGTACACCGAGCCTCAGCGCAAGTGGCGCTGCAAAAACGAATCCACGAGCCTCCACTGCAGCAATACTGTCGATGGTTTTGCCTTTGCACAGCTCGACCATCCGGTCTATGCAGTACTGGAAAGCTTCGGGGTTGGCAAGAATGCCGGTGATGTCATAGTAGAGAACTCCCGGCTTGGGGAAATTGGGAACCTTCCTGATTACACTGTCCAAATCGTAGTTTGCGTCCATACTGCCTCTCATTAGGGGTATTGTTTCTTGAAAGCTGTTACCCGAGCACTCGCCGACTCGGTAAAATCACTGGTAATGCCGTCACGGAGATAGTGGTAAGCCAATGCTGCAATCATCGCACCATTGTCAGTACAGAGTTTGAGCGAAGGAAAAGCTACCTCATATCCGCCTTCCCGCAGTCCGAGCAGCTCACTTCTGAGATAGCTGTTCGCAGCTACCCCACCGCCGACGCTCAGTCGCCTGAGACCGGTCTCTTGCAAAGCAAGACGAACACGCTTGGTAAGCATGTTCACCGCACTGCGCTGGAAGGATGCCGCTATGTTCTCCGGGCTCTTTTCGCTCACCCCATCCCAGAAGGAGTCCAGCTGGTTGATGGCAGCGGTTTTCAGCCCGCTATAGGAGATGTCGTAGGGATGGTCCTTTGCATGCAAGGTAGGGCCTGGGAAAAGGAAGGCAAGGGGATTGCCTTTCTTGGCCAGATGGTCAATGGCAACGCCTCCCGGATACCCGAAGCCATAGTGCTTGGCAACCTTGTCGAAAGCTTCCCCGATGGCATCATCGATGGTCGTTCCCAGGACCTCGATCGTATCATAGTCATCTACACGACAGATTACCGTATGGCCTCCGCTTACCAGTACCCCAAGGTAAGGGTATTCCAGCTGCTGTTCGATCTGGGAAGCAAAGAGGTGTGCACGGATATGGTCGATGGTTATGAAGGGAACTTCAAGCGATGCTGCAAACCCTTTGGCAAAACTCAATCCGACCAACAGCGACCCAAGCAGGCCCGGCCTGTTGGTGACAGCAACAGCGTCAATT